>JAOPYP010000676.1 GCA_025964635.1 Actinomycetes bacterium
TCGGGTACCGACTGGTGGTCATCCACCCGTTCCCCAACGGCAACGGCCGATGGTCACGGCTCGCCTCGGACGCCCTCATCGTGGCCCTCGGCGGCTCGCGATTTACCTGGGGAGGAGCTTCTCTGGCTGAACCGGGGGCCCTGCGCCGGGACTACATCACGGCCCTTCAGGCCGCGGACAGCGACGGCGACTTCCAGCCTTTGCTGACCTTTTCACGCCGGTAGCACTGCCCATTCCGGCCAGCGGCACCGTCAAGGACTCCAACGGCCTGATCGCGCCGCCGGGCGCCGCCGGGTCTACCTTGGCCCGCCGGGGGGCGGCAGGAGTTCCGTGCGATACGTCGGGGCCAGGCTCATGGATTTGGCGATGAACACGGCCTGCTCCGCCTCGCCGAGTTCGGGTGGGGGCTCAGTCCGGGTATCGACGGGCACGCCGACTTCGAGGAAGAACTCCTCCTGCCCGGACGGCGAGCACATGCACAGTAGCCGCACCGGCTGGCCGGAGGCATTCGTGAAGCCGTGTGGCGCGTTGGCCGGCACGTTCACGGTCTCCCCCGCCCGGGCGACCAGGCGCTCACCGCGGAAGGTGAGCTCCACCTCACCCTCGAGGACGGTGAACATCTCCTCGAAGTCGTGGCGGTGCGGCGGAGGGCCGCCCCCGGGCGGGACGTGCATGTCGATGAGGGTGTACCGCCCCGCGGTGTCCTCCCCGCTCAGCAGGATGGTGTAGGTGTCACCCACCAGCCCGATGTGCGCCAGCGACGCGTCCGCGTCCGGGCGGGCCACGGCCAGCTTCCGCTGCGGGTCGTCCGGCGGGATCGCGGGAGGCGGTGTGGCCTGGCTGTCGGTCATGACGCTGCTCCTTGTCCCCTGGCCGGAGGTCTCCGCTGCGCTGATGGTCACGTGACGAGCCGGATGTTGAATTTCGGCGAGCCGGCCGTCTGCATGAGGGCCGCGAACATGAGGAAGTAGTGCTCGGTTCCGCGGGCGGACGCGATGCGGCCGAGATCCACGATGGAGTCGTCCGGCCACCCGAAGCCCGCCAGCAGGGACTTCACCGTGGACTTGGCCGCGGCGTCGTCGCCCGACACGAAGACACTGCTCGGCGGCAGCGCGGCGGGCTCCGTCATGACCGCCATCGCGGCGGTGTTCATGGTCTTCACCACGGCCGCGTCCGGGAGCGCCGCCTGGAGCTTCTCCCCGAGGCTGGAGTTCGGGTAGAGCAGCTCGAACGACGGCGTGTTCGCGTTGGCCACGTCCACCAGTACCTTCCCCGCGAAGGCAGCCGCCCCGATCCCCTCGACGACCTCGAGGGACGCCGCCCCGGGCGTGGCATTGATCACGACGCCGTTCCCGGCGACCGCGTCCGCCAGGGAGGTGACCGGGGCCTTCAGGCCGGCTTTGGACGCCGGGTCGCGGGAGCCGAACGTGACCTCATGGCCGGTCTCCGACAACCGCCGCGCCAGTGTCTGTGCCACGTTCCCGGTACCCAGAATGGCGAGCCGCATGATCATTACCCCCAGCTAGGGTCCACATATCCGGAACAATTCGTCCACATCGACCACCCTAGTGCAGCGCATGGATGGGCCTCACCGCGGGCCCGGGGATACGTTAAGAGGAATTTTTCGTCCGGCTAGGAGGTCCCGTGTCAGGCAGACCGGCGGCTGGCGACGCCGCCACGGCCGCAGGCCGCCGCCGGCGCCCGCGGCGGGACGCCGAGCTGAACCGTGAGCGCGTCCTGGACGCGGCCATCTCCGCGATGCTGCGCGAAGGCCGCCATGTGCCGCTGGCGGTCATCGCGGCCGAGGCCGGGGTCGGGATCGGGACGCTCTACCGCAGCTACCCGGACCGCGACGCGCTGCTGCACGCCCTGGAGTACCGCGCCTACGGCCTGCTCAACCAGATCCTCGACGAGGTCGACCGCCCGGACGTCCCCGGACTCGACGCGGTCAGGGAGTTCCTGGCCCGGACCATCGCCCTCGGCGACCAGCTCATCCTGCCCCTGCACGGCGCGCCCCCGCTGGTCAGCGACCGGGCGGTGCGCGCGCGCCAGGAGATCAACCGCCGCCTGGAGCGCTTCATCGAGCGCGGCCACGCGGACGGCAGCATCCGCGCGGCGGTCAACGCGACCGACGTCATCGTGTTCAGCGCGCTGATCACCCAGCCGCTGCCGCACGGCCCGGGCTGGCCGATCGTCGCCCGCCGCCAGCTCGCGATCTTCGTGAACGGGCTGGCCGGGAGCGGCCCAGCCGGGCTGCCGGGGCCCGCGGTGACGCGCGAGGACATCGAGACGGCGTTCGCGCTCCGCGCCGCTTCGCCGTCCCCAGGTCCGGTCCCCCTGGGCGACGACCCCCAGGCCAGCCCCTCGCCGCCCGGGCCAGACCGATGACTTGGCGGGCGCTCTCCCGTCTTAGCTAGCAGACCCCATCCCGGAAGAGAGCAGCCCGATGACCACGCCCGTGACTACGCCCGTGACCACCCTGGACCAGCGCTTCAGCGATCCGGCCGCCGACGCGACCAGCTGGGACGCGACCCGCCAGGCGCTCGAGACCGCCGAGATGTTCTGGATCTCCACCGTCCGGGCCGACGGCCGGCCGCACGTCACCCCGCTCGTGGCCGTATGGGCCGGCGGGGCCCTGTACTTCTGCACCGGGGACGCCGAGCAGAAGGCCGTCAACCTGGGCGCTAACCCGCACGTGGTCCTGACCACCGGATGCGACGGCTGGGACGAGGGTCTCGACGTCATGGTCGAGGGCGACGCGGTCCAGGTCACCGACGACGACACGCTCCGCCGCCTCGCCCAGGCCTGGGCGGCCAAGTGGGACGGCCGGTGGCACTACGAGGTCGCGGACGGCACCTTCCACCATCCGGGCAGCGACCAGCCGGTCCTGGTGTTCGCGGTCGCGCCGGCCAAGGTCCTCGCCTTCACGAAGGGCACGTTCAGCCACACCCGGCACCGCTTCTGAGGCCGGTCCCGGCGCTCAATCCCCGGCCACGGCGCTGCCGATTCCGGACAAGGTACTTCCCTCCTGGGTACATCAGCGTTAAGACGGATGCTGGTGGTACGCCGGATACTGAGGGGAGTGCCCGAGATGTCCCGTTACCGTGACCCGGTCGCCGGAGCGACGAGTTTCGTGCTGGTGCTGGGGGTGGCCACCGCTGCCTCCCCCGCCCGGGCCGCCACCGGCGCGGCCGCCACGAGCTGCACGGCCGGCGCGCACACCCTCTCCCCGCCCGGCTCCCGCCTGTACCCGGACACCGGCAACGGCGGCTACACCAGCCTGCACACCGACGTGCACCTGGTCTACGACGCCACCGCCAACCGGTTCCTGCCCGGCAACCACGTCACGGTGACCGACCAGGCCACCCGGTGCCTGAGCAGCTTCAGCCTGGACTTCGAGCGCCGGTCGGTGAACAAGACCGCCGGCCCGGACATGACGGTCACCTCGGTCCGCGTCAACGGCCGGCCGGCCTCGTTCACGTTCGTCCAGCCCACCTACCCCGGCGACCCGCACGGGCCGAACGACCCGAACCCGCTGGCCCAC
>JAOPYP010000680.1 GCA_025964635.1 Actinomycetes bacterium
GTCCGGCGCGAGCGGGTCCAGTGACAGCGCGGGAACCGCCGCGGTGGCCCGCCCGTGCGCCAAGGCGGTGAAGACGGCCCGCGCCGCCCGGAAGGCCGGGCACCCGGCCGCGGCCCGGGCAGCCCTGCGGGCGGCAGGCGCCCGCTGCCTCGGGTGGCGGCACCGCCTCGTGCGGGTGACCCTGCTGCGCGGCATCGACGGGCCGTTCACGTTCCGGGGCAAGGGCGGCACCATCCGTACGCTGGCGTTCGAGCGCGGCATCGTCCAGTCTGTCAGCGGCAGCGACGTGGTCGTCCGCGCGACCGACGGCACCACCTGGACCTGGGTCCTCGGGAGCAGCACCGTCGTCCGGGAGAGCGGCAGCAAGACCAGCACGAGCGCGCTGGCCACGGGCGAGCCCGTCTGGGTGGGCGGCCCGGTGGTCTCCGGGGCCAAGGACGCCCGGCTGGTCGTGATCCGGCCGCCGTCGGGTTCGTCCGCCTCGCCCAGTGCGTCCCCGCCGCCCACGGCGTCCGGCAGCCCCGCATCCGGCAGCTGACTATCGGCCCAGCCCGCCTCCGCCCACTGACCGGGGGACCGGGGGACCGGCCGGCTCCCGCAGGCCGGGCCTGCGGGAGCCGGTAATCTTTGCTGGCCACACCGCGCGCGGCCCGTGCTGGACCGCCGCGGATGTGGCCAGCCTGGCGGCTTCGCTGGCCGGCTTCCAGGCCCGCCGTCCCGCTCCTCGCCGCCGTCCCGTCCCTCGCAGCCGTTCCGTCCCTCCCAGGTGATGACAGACAACGACCGGATCCCCCAGGTGCTCGTCGTGGACGACGAGCCGAACATCCGCGAGCTGGTGCAGGTCGCGCTGAAGTTCCACGGCTGCGCCGTGACCGCCGCGTCCAGCGGGAAGGACGCGCTGCGGCAGGCGGAGGCGGCCCGCCCGGATCTGATCGTGCTCGACGTCATGCTGCCCGACCTGGACGGATTCGAGGTCTGCCGGCGGCTGCGGGCCGCGGGCAACGACGTCCCCGTGATCTTCCTGACCGCCCGGGACACCTCGTCCGACACGGTCACCGGCCTGGCCCTGGGGGGCGACGACTACGTCACCAAGCCCTTCTCGGTGGAGGCCCTGGTCGCCCGGGTCCGGGCCGTGCTCAGGCGGGCCGCGCGGAACGCCGATGATGCCCCGGCGGACCAGGGCATTCTCCGGGCCGGGGACCTGGAGCTCGATGAGTCACGCTGGACCGTGCGCCGGGCAGGCACACCACTGGACCTGTCCCCGACCGAGTTCCGGCTGCTCGCGTACCTGATGCGGCACCAGGGCCGGGTGCTGACCCGGGCCCAGCTGCTGGAGAACGTGTGGGGCTGGGATTACGCCGGGCAGTCCCAGATCGTCGAGACTTACGTGAGCTACCTGCGGCACAAGCTCGATCCGCTGGGACCGCCGCTGATCCGCACCCAGCGCGGGGTGGGGTACAGCCTGCGCCCGGGCGCCCGGCCCGAGGGATGACCGCGCCCTGGCCCGCGGAGCCGCCCGGCCCGGCGCGGCGGGCCAGCGGCCTGCTGTCGCTGCGCGCCCGCCTGCTCGTCCTGCTGATCTGCGTGACCGCGGCGTTCCTGCTGATCATGGGGGCGGTCAGCACGATCGTGCTGAGCCGCCGGCTCGGCAGCGAGTTCAATGCGCAGCTCGTGGCCGCAGCGCAGCACACCCCGCAGCAGATCGCCAGCAACCCCGGCGACTACGTGGCGGTCGAGATCACCTCCCGCCCCGTGCAGGTCCGGCCGCTGACCAGCGACTCGGCCGCGACCCGGGAACTGGCCGCCACGGTGCGGAATCTGATCACCCGGCACGCGGCGCGCTACTACGTCGGCGGCGGCCCGTTCGACGTCCCCCGCACGAGCGGGCCCCGGCTGCGGGCGGTGGCCCGGGTGATCCCGGCCCGGGCCAACGGCGGGGTGCGCGGGGCCCTGGTGGTCGCCCGCCCGGTCAGCGCCGTGACCACCCAGGTGGGCGGCATCATCGTCGCGGAGCTGATCACGGGCGGCGCGCTGATCCTGCTGCTGGCGGTCAGCGGGCGCTGGCTGATCGGCCGGGGCCTGGCCCCGCTGAACCAGATGGCCCGGACCGCGCATCAGATCACCTCACGCGGTGACCTGACGGCCCGGATGCCCGAGGCGGACGACAGCACCGAGGTGGGCCAGCTCGGCGGGGCCATCAATGCCATGCTGGACCGGATCCAGCAGGCCTTCGGCGCCCGCTGGCGCTCGGAGCAGAAGGTACGCCAGTTCGCTGCGGACGCCTCGCACGAGCTGCGCACCCCGCTCACCACGATCCGGGGCTACGCCGAGCTGTACCGCCAGGGCGCGCTCGGCCCCGATCAGCTGCCCAGCGCGATGCGCCGGATCGAGCAGGAATCGCAGCGGATGAGCACCCTGGTCGCCGAGCTCCTCGAATTGGCCCGGCTGGACCGCACCTCCTCACTCGACCTGGCCGAAACGGACCTCACGGTGCTGGTCCGGGACGCGGCCGCGGACGCGTCGGCGGTAGAGCCGGGGCGCCCGGTCAAGGCGGAGGCACCGGACCGGCTGATCGCCGTGGTGGACGAGGCGCGGATCCGGCAGGTGCTGGCCAACCTGCTCGGCAACGTCCGTGAGCACACGCCCCCCGGGACGCCCGTCGCCGTGCGGCTGGCCCCGGTCCGCGGGGGCGCCGTGCTCGAGGTCGCCGACGCCGGACCGGGAATGTCCGAGGAGGACACGGCCCGGGCCTTCGACCGCTTCCACCGCGGCGCGGAGCGGCCGGGCAGCGAGGACGCCCGGGAGAGCGACGGCGCCCGGGCCGGGGGCAGCGGTCTGGGGCTGTCCATCGTGCAGGCCATCGCGGCCGCCCACGGTGGCCAGGCGGTCCTGGAGTCGCAGCCGGGCCACGGGACCCGGGTCAGGATCTGGCTCCCGGCCGAGTCCCCCGCAGCCTGATCGCCAGCGGCCCGCTGAATCCCCGGATCTTCCCTAACGGTCTGTCCGGCCGGGTCGGGACCGTGACCTCGAAGCCGTCAGGGCTGGCCCGGGTCGGTGGACGGGCTGGGCAGGTGCTCGAACAGGTAGTAGACGGCGAGCACGCCGTAGATGACCAGCGCGGCCAGCGGGGCCCCGAACGCGGCGACCAGCGTGCCGGCCACGTAGACGAGCAGGCCGCCGGTGAACCCGGGGATGGAGCGCCGCAGTGCCTCCGGCTGGGCCTGGCCGCCCAGCCGTTCCGCGTGCGTGACCACGTAGATCCACAGGCCCGCGAAGCCGAAGGAGACCGCGATCATCACCAGTCCGTAGGTGACGGTCGCGGCGACGCCGCCGGTGTGCCGCAGCTCCTCGGCGACCAGCGAGGTCGGGAACGGGATGGCCACGACGCCCATCAGCAGCAGGAGGTTGATGACCAGGAGCGGCCGGTCCACGCGGGTGATGTGGGCCAGAATCGTGTGGTGGTTCATCCACATGATCCCGATGGTGAGGAAGCTGACCACGTAGGCGAAGTACTGCGGCCAGTCGTTCACCAGCAGGTAGGTCAGCGTGTGGCCGTGCGCCGGGGGCAGCCGCAAGTCCAGCACGAGCAGGGTGATCGCGATGGCGAACACCCCGTCGCTGAACGCCTCGGCGCGCCTGCTCTCCATGACCCCGGCCGTCCCTCCCGGCCCGGTCAGCCGGTGGGCTGGCCGGCCGGCGCGGGCGCGGCGGGTGCGGTCGGGGGTCCCGCCTCCGCGGGCGGCGCGGGCGGCTGGAGGGAGCGGGCCAGGACCTGGGCGACGTCCACCACCTCCAGGGTGTCCTTGGCTTCGCCGCTGGCTTTCTTCGCGGCGACGGCGTCGCCGAGCATGACCAGGCAGTAGGGGCAGCCGGTGGAGATGGTGTCCGGGTCAGTGCCGAGCGCTTCGTCGATCCGCTCGGTGTTGATGCGTTTGCCGGTCCGTTCCTCCATCCACATCCGGGCCCCGCCCGCGCCGCAGCAGAAGCCGCGGTTCTTGCACCGGTGCATTTCCTGGGTGACGACGCCGGGGACCTGTTCCATGATTTCCCGGGGCGGGGTGAACACCTTGTTGTGCCGGCCGAGGAAACACGGGTCGTGGTAGGTGATCTTCTCCTCGACCGCGGTCACCGGGGTGATCTTGCCCTGCTCGACCAGGCGGGCCAGCAGCTGGGTGTGATGGACCACCTCATAGTTCCCGCCGAGCTGGGGGTACTCGTTCGCGATCGTGTTGAAGCAGTGCGGGCACGACGCGACGATCGTCTTTCCGGCACCGGCACCGGCACCGGCGGCCAGGCCGGCGTCGTTCAATGTCTCGATGTTCTGCTGCGCCAGCATGGAGTAGACGAACTCGTTGCCGATGCGCCGGGCCGGGTCGCCGGTGCACGTCTCGGCCGGCCCGAGGACCGCGAAATTCACTCCGGCCTGGTGCAGCAGGGTGGCGATGGCCTTGGTGGTCTTCTTCGCCCGGTCCTCCAGCGCCCCGGCGCACCCGACCCAGAACAGGTACTCCACCTCCGGGTCCAGCGTGCCGTCCGCGACGGGCACCTCGAAGTCCAGGCCCTCCATCCAGTCGGTGCGCCGGGCCCCGCCCATCCCCCACGGGTCGCCCTTGTTCTCCAGGTTCTTGAGCATCCCCGCCGCCTCCACCGGGAACGCCGACTCGATCAGCACCTGATGCCGGCGCATTCCGCTGATGTGATCGATGTGCTCGATGTCGACGGGGCATTCCTCGACGCAGGCCCCGCAGTTGGTGCACGCCCACAGCGCCTCCGGGTCGATCACCCCGTTCACGTCTGCCCCCCCGACCAGGGGACGGCCCGCCTCGAACTTCACCGCATCCGGCAGCGCCTCCCGCGCCTCGTCGCTGCCCGCCAGCGTCCACGGGGCCTTGGCCAGGGCATGGTCGCGCAGGTCCAGGATGATCATCTTCGGGGACAGCGGCTTATCGGTCGCCCACGCCGGGCACTGGGACTGGCACCGCCCGCACTCGGTGCAGGTCCCCATGTCCAGCAGGCCCTTCCAGGAGAAGTCCTCGATCTTCCCCAGCCCGAACACGTCAGTGTCCGGGTCGGCCTCCTCAAAGTCGAGGACCTTGCCGCCGCTGCGCATCGGCTCCAGGCCGCGCAGCCCGTCCGGGCGGCGGGAAAACAGCACGTTCAGCCCGGCCAGGAAGATATGCAGGTGCTTGGAGTAGGTCACGAAGACCAGGAAGCCGAGGATGACCGCCAGCTGGGCCAGCAGGAACACCGCCTCCAGCACGCTGTTCACCCCGCTGCCCAAAGGCGCCAGCCAGTGCCCGGCGATCTGCGACGCGAACGCGCCGTGCCGGTACGGGAACACCCCGGTGTTGATCTGCGCGCCCCGGTACAGCAGCAGCGTCGCGATCACCAGGAAGATCATTCCGAGCACCAGCCACGCGGCGCCGGTATGGCTGCCGGCGAACCGTGATTTCCGGCCCTCCCGCTCCGGGTTGTTCCGCAGCCGGATCACCGTGAACGTGATGATGCCCGCCAGCACGCCGACGGCAAACAGGTCCTCGATGAACCCGATGAACGCCCAGTGCCCGATGCCGGGGATGGCGAACGTCCGGGAGAACAGGTTGCCGTAGGCCTCGATGATGGTCAGCAGCAGGACGATAAAGCCCCAGAACGTGAGGGCGTGCGCCATCCCGGGCACGGTCCACTTCAGCAGCTTGCGCTGCCCGATCACCTCGGTCGCCTGAACCTCCGCGTCGCGGGCCGGGTGCGAGCGGACCGCTTCGACCCGCTCCGGGGCCGGCTGTCCCGCCCGGCCCACCTGGGCCAGCCACCACAGCCGCCGCCCGGCCAGCGCGAACGCCGCCACCGTCAGCACCAGGCCGACCACGATCCGCAAGACCACGAAAACCTCCTCATGCGGCCCTAGGCCCGGCCGGACCCGGCGCCGTGCCGGCTGCCAGCGTACGCCGCAGCACCCTGGCCCATGATCAATGCGCAACGGCCCGGCGATCAAGAGACGGGCCACGTGACGTCGCCGACATCCTACCGGCGGGTAACTTGACCGACCGGGCAGCACCCCGGACAGGGGCCTGAACTGCACCCGGATGATGTCCTGGCTGGACTGGACCCCACCCCTAACGACGGCTGTAACCGGCAACCGGAGCCGGCCGCGAAAGGCCGTCCGGACCGCTGCCAACCACCGGCCCGGTTTGGGCGTCTTTGATGTGCTTGCAGTGATTACTGGGGGGCTTGATCCAACGGAGGAAGGCATGGCAGGGCGAGCAGGACAACGCGTGGCCGGCAACGGTGCGGCCAGCGGCGATGGGGCACCGGCCCCGCAGAGCGGGACCAGGTGGCGGATAAGCCTCCTCCGGAGATCACGGCGGGCCGCGGCCCCGGCGTTGGGCGCGGGAATCGTGGCTGCGGTTCTGGCCGGCGCGATGATGGCCGCGGGCCCCGCGGCCGCGTCCCCGGCGGCCAGCAGCACGCCGTCCAGCGGCGCGGCGGCCCGGGTGACCCACCCGGCCACACGGTTGCTCATCCCCTGGGCCCGGGCCAGGGCCACAGGAAGCGGCTCGATGACCGCGCAGGCCCGGCTGGCGGCCCCCGCCGCCAGCCTCGCCTTCAGCGGGGCAGTCCTCGACGGGGTGTCCTGTACCGGCCGGTCACAGTGCACCGCGACCGGGACGGTCACGACCCGCACCGGCAAGAACCTCAAGCCCCTGGCCGAGCGGTGGAACGGCACCAGCTGGACCGTCCAGACCACGCCCACCACCAACACCGGCGGCTGGCTGGGCGGCACGCTCGACGGCGGCGTGTCCTGTACGTCGTCCACCGCCTGCATGGCCGCGGGCTACTCATACAGCAACAGCTTCGCCCGGATGCTGGGCGAGGGCTGGAACGGTCACACCTGGACCATCCAGCCGGACTCGAAGCCGGCGACGGGCGGCCAGCCGTTCGGCATCTCGTGCCGGTGGGCCAAGGACTGCACAGCCGTGGGCCAGCGGCTCACCGGGATGACCCTGGCCGAGCACTGGAACGGGCGGCAGTGGTCCGCCCAGACCACCAAGCACCTGGGCCTGCTGCAGGGCGTGTCCTGCCCCGCCACGGGGAACTGCACGGCCGTCGGCTCGAACAACGCCGGCAAGGCGCTCGCCGCGCACTGGAACGGCAAGTCTTGGTCGGACCAGTCCGTGGCCAGCCCGCAGCAGCTGAGCCTGCTGGGGAACGTGTCCTGCACCGCGGTGAAGGACTGCGTGGCGGTCGGCACAGCAGGCACGATGTCCGGCTCGGCGCTTTCCCTGGCCCCTCTCGCCGAGCAGTGGACGGGCGGGAGCTGGACGGTTCTCAGCCCCGCCAACCCGGCTCCTGCGGGGGGTATCTCGGAGCTCAATTCCGTGTCGTGTACCTCGGCCACCAACTGCGTGGCCGTAGGGGATTACATGGACCAGGCCGGCACCTCAGACGTCACCGTGGCGGAGCAGTGGAACGGCACGACCTGGACGGTCCTGACCACGCCCAGCCCGGCGACGTTCAGTGCCCTGCTGTCGGTGTCCTGTCCCTCGGCGGCGCACTGCGTCGCGGTCGGG
>JAOPYP010000685.1 GCA_025964635.1 Actinomycetes bacterium
CCCGCCCGCGCGGCCGCCGCCGGGCCCGCTGACCCGGGCCCGTTAGCCGCCGCTGGCGTCCCGCAGCCCGTGCCCGCGGCCACGACAGCAACGATCATGGCGGTCAGGCCGAGCCCCGGACGTAGCACGGCCCACAGCGTACGCAGCCCCGTCAGCGGCGCCCGTGATCGCTGCGAGGGATAAGAAACCGGTAAGGCCAGCCGTCCCCGGCGCAGGCCCGGCCACTGTCACACCTGCCCGGGCCCGGGTGTCAGGGTGGTGACACCTGCATCGAGGGAATGGGACTGATGACCGACAGTGACTGGCTGGCCGCGGCCTTCGAGGCGCACCGCGGTCACCTGCGCGCCGTGGCGTACCGGCTGCTGGGCTCGGCGAGCGACGCCGACGACGCGGTCCAGGACACCTGGCTGCGGCTGACCGGCGCGGACACCAGCGAGGTGGAGAACCTCGGCGGCTGGCTGACGACGGTCGCCGCCCGGGTGTCCCTCAACATGCTGCGGTCCCGCCGGCGCGAGGAACCCGTCGGCGGGTGGCCCAGCGCCGTGGAGCCGGCGGCCGGAGGAAGTATCAGTGCCGTGACCGGAGGCGTCGCGGCGCCGTCGAGCCCGGCCGGTGACCCGGAGGACGAGGCGGTCCTCGCGGACTCGGTCGGCCTGGCCCTGCTGGTCGTGCTCGACACGCTCAACCCGGCCGAGCGGCTCGCGTTCGTGCTGCATGACATGTTCGCCATGCCGTTCACGGAGGTGGCGGCGGTGCTCGGGCGCACGCCGGAAGCGACCCGGCAGCTCGCCAGCCGGGCCCGGCGCCGGATCCGCGGGGCGCCCAGCCCGGACCGGGCCGCCGACCTGGCCCGTCAGCGGGAGGTGGCCACCGCGTTCCTGGCCGCGTCCCGTGGCGGCGACTTCGGCGCCCTCGTGGCGCTCCTGGACTCCGAGGTCACACTGGCCGGTGACGCCTCGGTGGTCCCGTCCCGCAAGCCGGTGCGGCTGCGGGGCGTGGACGCGGTCGCCCAGGGCGCGTTCGCGGCCTCGGCCCGGGCCGGGCAGTCCCAGCTGGCCCTGGTCAACGGCTCGGTGGGCATCGTGTTCGCGCCCGCGGGCCGCCTGCAGGTGGTGCTGGCCCTGACGGTCAGTCCCGCGCGCCGGATCACGGCCATCGACGTCATCGCGGACCCCGGCCGGCTGCGCCAGCTGCGGCTGGCCCTGCTGCCCGACTAGGCCGTGGCGCCTTCGGCGTGGGGCCGGCCGGTGGCCAGGGCCGCGTCGAGCAGGGTCGCCGCCGCGTCCCGGGCGGCCGCGGCCGCGGCCGGGTCATGGTCCATGCGCGCGGACAGCCCGCTGCCGTCGTAGAGCAGGTGGAGCTGGCGGGCCAGGCCCGGCGCGTCGGGGACGCCGGCCTCCCCGGCGAGGCGGGTGAACAGGGACCGGACCCAGGCCCGGTAGTCCTCGGTGGCCTGCTCCACCAGGTCGCCGGGGTGGGATTCCGCGCTGGCCCGGGCGAACGCGCAGCCCCGGTAGCCCGGTTCGGCGAACAGGTCGCGCTGGGCCTCGAACACGCCGAGCAGCCGTTCGCGCGGGGTGTCGCAGCGCTCGACGGCCTGGGTGATGCGCCGGGCCATGTTCGCGTGCCTGGTTTCCAGGTAGGCCCGGATCAGCTCATCTTTGCTGCCGAACGTGTTATAGAGCGATCCCTTGGCCACGCCGGCGTGCTCGATGACCCGGTCGATACCGACCGTGTGCACGCCTTCCTCGTAGAACAGCTCGTTAGCGGCGGCCAGCAGGCGCTCACGCGCTGACGGTCTGGCCGCGTTCTTCACAGCCATGTCGGTCATCTCCTTAGACAACTCTGTCTAGTTTATCGCGGTGGCGCGGACGCGGGTGCCCAGCACGCCGGGCAGGGCGAACATGGCGAGCAGGATGACCGCGCCACCGTAGTACAGGGCGGTGTCGGTCAGGCCGAGGCCGTGCACGATGAGGAACCCGGCGGCCACGGCGGGCACGCCCAGGCCCAGGTAGGACACGATGTAGAGCAAGGACAGGACTCCGGCGCGCTGGTGCGCCGCGGCCCGGGGCACAACGGTCCGGATGCCGCCCTGGAAGCCGCTGCCGAACCCGGCCCCGCTGATCGCCGTGCCGGTGAAGAACAGGGACGTGGACTTGAGGCTCAGAGCGAGCATGGTGACGGCGACCCCGGTGATCAGGGCGAGGATCCCGGTGAGCATCACGGCGCGGGCGTCCGCGCCGCGCAGCACGATGATGGCGAGCACGGCGGTCAGGGTGAGCACGAACAGGCTCAGCCCGCCCAGCACCACGTCGGCGGACCCGGTCAGGGTGTGCACCAGCGCCGGGCCGAGCGCGCCGTAGAGTCCGGCCAGCGACCACACCGCGAATAGCACCGGGACGGCGGTCAGGACCGGCCCGCGCAGGGTCCGCGGCAGCCGGATCTCCGGCTGCAGCGAAGCGATGGCCCCCGGGTTAGGGGTGACGGTCTCCCGCATCAGGGCGACGCCGGCGGCCTGGACCACGATCACGCCCACGAGAGCCAGGTAGATCAGGTGCGTGGGCGCGGGCAGGTAGCGCACCGCCAGGGCGGACAGCAGGAC
Source organism: Actinomycetes bacterium (assembly GCA_025964635.1). GTDB lineage: Bacteria > Actinomycetota > Actinomycetes > Streptosporangiales > Streptosporangiaceae > RYN-230. The sequence goes on from JAOPYP010000685.1 coordinate 2,603, forward strand.
CCCGGACCCGGTGCCCATGCCCGGGGCGACCGAGTTGGCGAAGGTGCCGCGCTCGCGGTCCACGTCCAGCAGGCCCGCGCCGATCGCGCCGAGCGCCGCGCCGGTCGCCAGACCCTGCACGACCCGCGCGATCAGCAGTTCGGGCACCCCGCCGGCGGTGGCGAACACGATCAGCGAGGCGGCCTGCACCGCGAGCGCGCCCAGCAGCACCGGGCGCCGCCCGACGTGGTCGGAGAGCTTGCCCAGGGTCAGCAGGGACGCCAGCACCGCGACCGCGTACACCCCGAATACCACCGTGGTGGTGATCGGCGTGAAGCCCCAGCGGGCCTGATAGATCGCGTACAGCGGCGTCGGGGCGGCGGACGCGGCCAGCAGCGCCACGATCAGCGACGCGAGCAGGTACAGCGCGGGCCGCCCGGTCAGCCGCCACGCTCCGGGGGCCGGCGCGGGGGCCTGGCGCCGCAGCACGCCGGGGTCGGCCAGCCGGACCGGGCGTGCTGACCGGGTCCCTTCGCCCCGGGACCGGGTAGCCACTGCCGGTGCGACCGCCGTGCCGCAGGCGGTGCCGCCGTGCTCAGTCATGATCAGTCCTCACGCCGATTGAGTAGACAGGTCTGTTCAAAGAACAATAGACAGACTTGTCTAATCGGTCAAGTCTCGCCGCAGGGGCCCGGCCCTGAGCCGGGTCCGTCCGGGGTCCTGCCCGGAGGAGCGCGGGACCGGTTCGCGAAGATCGGGCGAATTTCGGCTGAGACTTATTGCCTTTTCGGATCCACCGGCCGGGCTCCTGGATTTCCGGGCCGGGCCGGGCCGCCATAAGGGCCTCGCGGCCGCCCCGGCTGGGCGGCAGGACGCCATTCGCCGCAGTCAGCAGCCTGATCGGCATAATCGCAGATCAGACCCGGTACGGCGGCGGCGCGCGCCGGCTACCGGCCGCCTGCCGCGGGCCTACGGCGGCTCTGCGGACCGGCGCCAAGCCACCCCTATCCGGCGCGTCCACGGTGGCCACCCCGGTTGTGGTCCATTAAGGCGCTATTTCGGCGTTTTCCTGCGCTGCCCTTCAGGTCCCAGTAAGTTCCGGCGGGACCGGCGTTTCCCGTGCCACCTGGCGTCGGCCCTTCCGGCTGGCGGCAGCTCGCCGGTGAACGCGGAGCCTCGCGGACAGGAGTGGGATGCCTCCAGCACCCCGTCATTCCAGGCCCAGGACCACCAGGAAGCCCGCCCTCCGGGTCGGCGTACCGGTACTGGCCGCAGCGACGCTCGCAGGCGTAGCTGCGGCTTTCGTGTTCTTGTCGGGCGGATCGGCCGGGACCGCTGCGGCCCGCACGTCGCACAACATGATCGCGGTGACGACCGCGACGTCGAGCCTGACCAGCGAAGACGCCATGATGAACATGCACCACGTGGTCGCCGCCCGGACCGTCCGTGACACCGCCCGGACCATCCGGCGCAAGTACCTCGCCCGGCTGGCCGCGGTCCGGCTCGCGAAGAAGCAGGCTGCTCAGCAGGCCGCCCGGCAGGCGGCGCGGCAGGCAGCGCAGGCCGCCGCGAAGCCGACCCCGACCCCGAGTCCGGCGGCCAGCTCAACCAGCAGCGGCACGGATGCCGCCCACTCAGCGCTCGGGATCTGCATCCGCAACGCCGAAGAGGGCGGCAGCTACGCCTGGGGACCGGGTAACGGCGGCGGGGCCTACCAGTTCGTGCTGGGCACCTGGGAGACGTACGGCGGTGCGGCCAGCCAGTACGGCGTGGCCGGCCCGGCTTACCAGGACCAGATCTTCGACAACGCCATCGCCGCCGGGGGCGCCTCCAACTGGACCGCCTACGACGGCTGCTGACCC
>JAOPYP010000701.1 GCA_025964635.1 Actinomycetes bacterium
CTGGCTCGCGGTCCCGGCCGGCCTGCCACCACCCGACGCGCTGCGCCGGTGGCGGGCACCGCTGGCCGTGCTCGCGCTGGTCCTGCTGGGCGGGATCATGATCGCCCTGCTGACTCCGTCGCCGCCCACCACCGGCTATCTCGATCCGGGCAACCCCGGATCCCAGGGCACGCGGGCGCTGGCGGCCCTGCTGGCCCAGCGCGGGCAGCCGGTGATCCGGGCGGACAGCGTGGCCGCGGCTCTCGCGGCGACCCGGGCCGCGAACCCACATGCGGGCCCCAACGCCGGGGCTGGCGCGGGCCGGGCCGGGCCGGGCCGCGCCGCGGCGCTCGTCATCACCAGCCCCTACCTGCTCAGCGCGGGGCAGCTCAGCGAGCTGGCCCGGCGGCCAGGGAACGTCATGGTGGTGGAGCCGGACAGCGCCGTGCTGGCCGCCATGAACAAGCAGGCCACCGTAGCCGCGGGAAGGACAGGCGCCGGAAACACGGGTCCCGCCGGAAACACGGGCCCCGCGCCACGGGTCACGGTGGCGGGGGCCGACGAAGCCCGCCCGGTCCGCCCGGGCTGCACCCTGGCTGCGGCGACCACAGCCGGCGACGCCACGCTCGGTGGGGTGCTGATGCGGGCCAGCGGCGCCTCCGGCCACCCGGCCGGCGGGCAGTGCTACCCGGTGGACGGGCATCCCAGCCTGGTCCGCTACCTGGCCGGGGGCCGCACGGTTACCCTGCTGGGCAGCGGAGTGCCGCTGACCAACGCGGCCCTCGCCCGCCGCGGCAACGCGGCCCTGGCGCTGAACTTGCTGCGCGGCAGCCCGCGGATCGTCTGGCTGGTGCCCAGCCCGCCCGCCGTCACCGCGGCGGGGCAGAAATCCCTGTTCCAGGAGATCCCCGGGGCCGCCTACCTGGTCACGCTGCAGGTATTCATCGCCGCCGGGCTGGCCGCGCTGTGGCGCACCCGGCGGCTGGGCCCGCTGGTGGCCGAGCCACTTCCGGTGGTCGTCCGCGCGTCGGAGACCGTGGAGGGGCACGGCCGGCTATACCGGTCCCGGCGGTCCCGCGGCCGGGCGGCCACGGTGCTGCGCGACGCGGCGCGGCACCGGATCACGGCCCGGCTCGCGCTCCCGGCCGACGCGGACGCGGATGCGGTGTGCGCAGCGGTGGCCGCGCTGACCGGACGCGAGCCCGGTGCGGTACAGGCCATCCTGTACGGGCCGGCGCCCCGCGACGATGCGGCGCTCGTCGCGCTGGGGCAGGATATTGACGCTCTCGAGGGAGAGGTAAGCACGCAGTGACCGCCGAATACCAGGCCCTGGACGCGGACGTACGGGGCGCGCTCGAAGCGGTACGCGCCGAGGTCGGCAAGGCCATCGTCGGCCAGGACCCGGTGCTGACCGGGCTGGTGATCTGCCTGCTCTGCCGGGGTCACGTGCTGCTCGAGGGCGTCCCGGGGGTGGCCAAGACCCTGCTGGTGCGCTCGCTGGCGGCCGCCCTGTCCCTGCGCAGCACGCGGGTCCAGTTCACCCCGGACCTGATGCCGGGGGACGTGACCGGTTCGCTGGTCTACGACGCGAAGACCGCCCTGTTCCAGTTCCGCGAAGGCCCCGTGTTCACCAACCTGCTGCTCGCCGACGAGATCAACCGGACGCCGCCGAAGACGCAGGCCGCGCTGCTCGAGGCCATGGAGGAGCGGCAGGTATCGGTGGAGGGCGAGCCGCGGCCGCTGCCCGAGCCGTTCCTGGTCGCCGCGACCCAGAACCCGGTGGAGTTCGAGGGGACCTATCCCCTGCCCGAAGCGCAGCTGGACCGCTTCCTGGTCAAACTCACCGTCGACCTGCCCGGCCGGGACGACGAGATCAGCATCCTGGCCCGGCACGCGGCCGGCTTCGACCCCGGCAACCTCGCGGCGGCCGGGATCAAGCCGGTGGCCGGCCCGGCCGAGCTCACGGCGGCGTCCGCCGCGGTCCGCGAGGTCCGGGTGGCCGCGGAGGTGGCCGGCTACATCGTGGACCTGTGCCGGGCCACCCGGCAGTCCCCGTCGCTGCGCCTCGGCGTGTCCCCGCGCGGGGCCACCGCGCTGCAGGCCACCAGCCGGGCCTGGGCCTGGCTGGCCGGCCGCGACTACGTCACGCCGGACGACGTGAAGGCGCTGGCCCGGCCGACGTTGCGGCACCGGATCCAGCTCCGGCCGGAAGCGGAGATCGAGGGAGCTTCCCCCGACGGGGTGCTGGAGGCGGTCCTCGCCTCTGTCCCTGTACCGCGGTGACCACCTGATGGCCCTGACCGGCCGCGCGGCCGCGGCGGCGCTGCTCGGCGCCCTGGTCGTGCTGGGCTTCCGGAGCTGGGCGGCCCTGCTGGCCGTCAACGTCGTGCTGCTGGCCGCGATCATCGCCGACCTGGTGCTGGCGGCCAGCGTCCGGCGGCTGCGCCTCACCCGGTCCGGGGACACCCGGGTGCTGCTGGGCGAGTCCGCGTCGGTCGCGGTGACCGTGCGCAACCCGGGCCGGCGGCCGCTGCGGGCCCAGGTGCGCGCCGCCTGGCCGCCGAGCGCGCACGCACAGCCGGGCCAGGTGGCGCTGACCGCCCCGGCGGGTGGCCAGGCCGCGGCGGCCAGCACGCTCACCCCGGACCGGCGCGGCGACAAGGTGTCCGGGGCGGTCATCGTGCGCTCATTCGGGCCCCTGGGGCTGGCCGCCCGGCAGGGCCGCCACGGCGTGCGCTGGACCGTGCGGGTGCTTCCCCCGTTCGGCAGCCGCAGGCACCTGGGCGAGAAGCTGTCCCAGCTGCGCCAGCTCGACGGCCAGCACCGCTCGCTGCTGCGCGGCCCGGGCACCGAGTTCGACTCGCTCCGCGAGTACGTCATTGGCGACGATGTCCGCTCGATCGACTGGCGGGCGGCGGCCCGCCGGGGAGACGTGATGGTCCGGACCTGGCGGCCCGAACGCGACCGGCGGATCCTGATCGTCCTGGACACCGGGCGGACCTCGGCGGGCCGGGTTGGCGGCATCCCGCGGCTGGACGCGTCGATGGACGCCACGCTGCTGCTGACCGCGCTCGCGGCCCGGGCCGGGGACCGGGTCGACCTGATCGCCTTCGACCGCCGGGTGCGGGCCCGGGTGCTGGGTGCCCCCCGGTCATCCGTGCTGGCCTCGTTCACGAACGCCATGGCCCCGCTGGACGCCGAGCTGACCGAGACCGACATGGCGGCGATGGTCAGCGCGGTGCTGACCGTGGCCCGGCATCGCTGCCTGGTGGTGCTGCTCACCGACCTCAACCCGGCAGTGATCGAGGAGGGCCTGCTGCCCCGGCTGGGCCCGCTCGTGTCCCGCAACATGGTCATGATCGCGGCGGTGGCCGACCCCCGGGTGGCGGAGATGGCGGCCGCCCGGGGCGATGTGGCCCGGCTCTACGACGCCGCCGCGGCCGAGGGCGCTCAGGTCCAGCGGCGGCGGATCTCGGCCCTGCTGCGGCGGCAGAGCGTGAGCGTGGTGGACGCCCCGCCGGACCGGCTGCCGTCCGCGCTGGCCGACGCCTACCTCGACCTCAAATCCAGTGGCCGCCTCTGAGGTTCATTTCCGCCCCTAACGATCCGTCCCCGCCGGTCTGGCCGCCCGCTGAATCAGTGGATCAGCCGGCCACTGAGTTAGCCGGCCACGGGGACGGTGTCGGGCGTGAACTCCATGTCGGGGCTGCCGCCCGTGGCGGCGGCGCGCCGCCCGAGCACGATGACGTAGGCCAGGAAGGCCGCCTCGGCCACCGCGCCGATGCCGATCCGGGCCCAGGCCGGCAGCGACGAAGGGGTCACGAACGCCTCGATGACCCCGGAGACCAGCAGCACCACGATGAGCCCGAGGGCGATCGTCAGCGAGGAGCGGCCCTCCTCGGCCAGCGCCCGCCCGCGCGGCCGGGGCCCGGGGTCGATGATGCTCCAGCCGAGCCGCAGCCCGGCCGCCGCGGCCAGGAACACCGCGGTGAGCTCCAGCATCCCGTGCGGCAGGATGAGGGTGAAGAACAGCCCGCCCCGGCCGTGCGCGACCATCAGGCCGCCTTCCACCCCGGCGTTGGCGGCGTTCCCGAACAGCACCAGCAGCGTGGGCAGCCCGAGCAGCACCCCGAAGATCAGCGCCTCGGCGGCGACCCACACGTTGTTGGTCCACACCTTCGCGGCAAACGAACTCGCCGCGTACTGCGAGTAGTAGCCGCGGAACTGGTGGTTGACCAGCTGGCGGACCTCCGCGCCGGGCAGCAGCCCGGCCTGCACGCCGGGCGAGCGGGCCACCCACCAGCCCAGCAGGACCGCCACCAGGATGGAGCCGCCCGCGCTCCCCGCCCACCACCAGCGGACCCGGTAGGCCATGGCCGGGAACGACACCACGGCGAACCGGCTCACCGCCGACCAGGCGGGCACGTGCGAGCCGGTCACCGTGGTCCGGGCCTGGGCGACCCGGCTGGACAGCCGGGCCGCGAGCGCCGGGTCGTGCCCGGACGAGCGAAGCACGGACAGGTGCGTGGTGGTCCGCTGGTACAAGGTGACCAGCTCGTCAACCTCGTCGCCGGTCAGCCGGCGACGGCGCCGGACGAGTTCGTCTAGCCTGGCCCAATCGGCCTGGTGTGCGTGCACAAAGGCGTCGACGTCCACTCCAGGCAGCCTACTGACAGACCGGGGAAACCGCGTGGCCGAAGTGATCACCGGCGAGGCCGTCGTCATCGACGTGCCCTTCGCCCGCTTCCCGAGCCGCACGCTGGCCGTGATCATCGACATCGTGATCCAGCTCGTGCTGCTGTTCGGGCTGGGCGGGGTGGCGCTGGCCGCCGGGGCGGGCGGCGGGCTCGACGCGGCGGCGGTCGCGGCCATCTCGCTGGCCGTGTCCGTGCTGATCATCGTGGGCTACCCGACCGTCTTCGAGACGCTGAGCCGGGGCCGGTCACTGGGCAAGCTGGCCCTGGGGCTGCGCGTGGTGAGCGACGACGGCGGCCCGGAGCGGTTCCGCCAGGCGCTGATGCGGGCCCTGCTCGCGGTGCTGGAGATCTGGCTGACGCTGGGCTTCCTGGCCCTGGTCACCTCGCTGCTGTCGTCGGGCGGCAAGCGCCTCGGCGACATCTTCGCCGGCACGTTCGTCATCACCGAGCGGCTGCCGGGCCGGCGCGGTACCACGGCCCCGATGTCGGCGCTGCCCCCGGCCATGGCCGCCTGGGCGGCCACAGCCGAACTGTCCGGGCTGACCGACGCCACGGCGGAGACGGCCCGCCAGTACCTGAGCCGGTACTACGACTTCACCCCCGTGACCCGGGAGGAATTCGGCCGGCGGATCGCGGCTGCGGTGGCCGCGCAGGTGACGCCGCCCCCGCCCCCCGGCACCAGCCCGCCCGACTACCTGTCCGCGGTGCTCGCCGAGCGCCGGGACCGCGCCCACGCCCGGATCGCCGAGGCGCGCCCCGCCATCCCCGCCGGAGCCAGCCCGGGGTCATCCGGAGCCAGCCCGGGGTCATCCGCCGCAGGGAGCCCGGCCGCCCAGGCCTCCCCGGCCGCGCCCAGCGCGACCGCACCCGCCGGAGCCAGCCCACCCGCACCAGCCAGCCCACCCGCACCGGCCAGCCCACCCGCACCGGCCAGCCCGGCTGCACCCGCAGGGGCCACCCCCGCGGAAAGCCCCCCGCCAGTCCCCGACTCCGACCCCCCGCCTCCCCGCCCCGGCGGCTTCCTCCCCCCTCGGTGATGCTGAGACCAGTCCCGTCCCGACCTTTCACGCGCAGCGTGCGCCCTCACGGGTAATTTGTCCGGTTAAGGCGAACGGTCCTCGTGAAATGCGTGCTCATCCGGGTGGGGAAGGTCGCGCTGCGTGAAAATGTTGTGTCGTGCGGGTGGCCGCAGGCGGGGCCCGCTGCCGCGTGGTGGTGGCCGGGCGTGCGGAATGGCGCGCGTGGTGCGGGCTGGGTGAGCAGGATGGGGGCGGGCTGCCCGTGACGCCGGACCACTGTGGG
>JAOPYP010000705.1 GCA_025964635.1 Actinomycetes bacterium
TGGCAGATGACCTCGTTCAGCGACGTGCAGAGTGACTTGGGGTAGCCGCGGTAGCCCAGGGTGCTGGGGTAGGCGCCGTGATCGACGAGGAACTCGTGCCCCACCCGGTCCAGTTCGTCCGTGCTGACCCCGGGCGCCACATGCCGCCCCACCTCCTCGAGCGCCTGCGCCGCCAGCCGCCCGGCCACGCGCATCCGCGCGATCGTCCCGGCGTCCTTGACGTCAGGCTCGCCGGTCCGCGGGTACCTGCGGCCGACGTACTCCGGCCGCACGATGCTGGCCGGCACCTGCCGTTGCGGAGAAATCCGGCCGGGATGGAGCAAGGTCGCCATGGTCTGGAAGTCTAGTGCGCATGAACGAAGACCAGAGCTGGTGGTACTGCCTGACGCACCGGACCGTGGAACACGGCCCGGGCTGCCCGAACAAGGAACGCCTGGGCCCGTACGCCACCCAGGACGAAGCGGCCCACGCGCTGGACACGGTCCGGCGGCGCAACGAGGACTGGGACAAGGCCGACGAGGATTGACCGCCGGCGGGCAGGGGTGATCACTCGCCCGGCAGGTATCGTGGGGTCTGCGACGATGCCGGAAGGGGCGCACGGTGGCGGATGACCGCGCGGGTGGCGACCTCCCGACGGCTGCCCAGGCCCGGATGAAGGAGATCCGCAGCAGCGGGACCTGGGGATCAGCGCTCAGCACCGACGAGTTCGCGGCGATCCGTGCGGTCGGTTTCGAGCCCGTCGGCCAGGTACTCGGAGCCGCCGTCTACAACATCGGCTTCTCCGGCGGGTACAACTGCCCGGGGGCGTGGTCGGGGTTCGGCTCGTACGCGCAGGCCTACCGCAGCGTGACCCAGGTGTCCGGGCGGGGTGGCTACGGCTCGTTCGGCCCGCTCACCCAGGCCATGTACGACGCGCGGCACCTGGCCATCAACCGGATGGTGACCGAGTGCGCCGAGCTGGGCGGGCACGGCATCGTCGGGGTGGCGCTGACCATCGGCTCGTTCCCGGCGGGCGGGATGGAGTTCAAGGCGATCGGCACCGCGGTCCGCGCGCCGGGATCGCCGCCGCTGCAAACGCCGTTCAGCTCCGACGTGACCGGGCAGGACTTCGCCAAGCTGATCTCGTCGGGCTGGGTGCCCGCCGGGCTGGCGCTGGGCATCTCGGTGGGGGCCCGGCACGACGACTGGCTGACCGTGGGCCAGACCCGCTGGGGCGCGGGCAACGCCGAGGTGGTCGGCTACACCGAACTGGTGAACGACACCCGGCACGACGCCCGCCAGCAGCTTGAGAAGGACGTGCGCCGGCTCGGCGGGGAGGGTGTCGTGGTCCGGCGGATGGACATGCGGGTCCACGAGCGCGAATGCCCCATCCAGGAGCACGGGAAAGACCACATCGTGGAGGCGACGATCGTGGGCACCGCTGTGGTGCGCTTCGCCTCGGTGGCCAAGCCGCCACCACCGCTGGCGATCCTGTCGCTCGATCCGCAGCGCCGCCAGGCGGCCCGGGTACGGCTATGACCCTGACGGGCAGTATCCGGCTGGACTGGCAGTATGAGCAGGATGAGGGGAAGCGATGACCGACCAGCAGAGCAGCGAGCTGACCGATAAGCAGAGCACCGAGCTGAGGAGTGAGGGTGTCCCGCAGGACGCCCTGCGCCGCCTGGCCGAGCTCCGCCCGGGACGCCCGGGTGGCCTCTTCACCTCTGACCTGTCGGTGAACGAGTTCCTGCTGGTCCGTGAGGCGGGGTTCCGCCCGCTGGGCCTGGTGCTGGGCAGCTCGATTTACCACGTGGGCCTGCAGGTCGGCCGCTGGGGCAAGAACCAGGAACTCGATGTCCTCTCCCAGGCCATGTACCACGCCCGGGAGCTGGCCATGACCCGGATGGAGGCGGAGGCGGACGCGCTGGGCGCGGACGGCATCGTCGGGGTCCGGCTGGACGTGGAGATGAAAGAGTTCGGCAACGACATCGCCGAGTTCATCGCGGTGGGCACGGCGGTCAAGGCCGAGCCGGGGGCGGGCGGCGGGGGCGTCACGGACTGGCGCAACAACAAGCGGCAGCCGTTCACGTCGGACCTGTCCGGCCAGGACTTCTGGACGCTGATCCGGGCCGGCTACGCGCCGCTCGGCATGGTGATGGGCTCGTGCGTCTACCACATCGCCCACCAGCGCATCGGCGGGAAGATCGGCAACATCGGCCGGAACGTGGAACTGGAGCAGTTCACCCAGGCCTTGTACGACGCTCGCGAGCTGGCCATGAGCCGCATGCAGTCGGAAGCGGAGGAGCTCCACGCCGAGGGCATCGTCGGGGTGCAGCTGCGCCAGCACAGCCACACGTGGGGCTCGCACACCACGGAGTTCTTCGCCATCGGCACGGCGGTCCGCCCGCTGCGTGAGGACCACGTCATCGAGCGGCCCACCATGGTCCTCAGCCTCGACGCCTAACCCGCCGGCCCGCGCCCCCGGTCAGGGGCGGAAGGCTGAGGTGGCGGCCGCACGGCCGGTCGCGGCCTGGTCCAGGAAGCTGTAGGTGCCCTGTTCCCGCAGTTCGCGGGCGGCGCTCACGACCGCGCCCAGGGCGGCGTTGGAGAACGCCGAGCCCACTGAGATGCGGCGCACGCCTGCCGCGGCCAGCTGCGGCACGGACGGGGCGCCCGCCAGGGTGAGCACGTTCACCGGCCGGTCCACCGCGCTGACCACATCCCGGATGTCGGCCAGGCTGGCCAGCCCGGGCGCGTACAGCACATCCGCGCCCGCATCCTGGTAGGCTTGCAGACGGCGGATCGTGTCGGCCAGGTCCGGCCGGCCGTGCAGGTAGTTCTCGGCGCGGGCGGTCAGAACGAGCGGCCCCGGGGCCGCCTTGGCCGCCGCCGCGGCCGCGGCCACCCGCTCGCGGGCCAGCCCCAGGTCGTAGATGGGTTCGTCCGGCCGCCGGGTGAAGTCCTCGACCGAGCAGCCCGCCAGCCCGGCCGCGGCGGCGAGCCCGATGGTCTCGGCCACCCCGGCTGGCTCGTCCGCGAAGGCGTTCTCCAGGTCGGCCGAGACCGGCAGGGTGGTCGCGGCGGCGATTGCGGCCGCGTGCTCGAGCGCTTCGTCCCGGGTCACCGCCCCGTCCAGGCGCCCCAGCGTGGCCGCGAACCCGCCGCTCGTCGTGGCGAGTGCGGTGAAGCCCAGCGAGGCGAGCAGCCGCGCCGATCCCACATCCCACGGGTTCGGGAGCAGCAGCGGGCCGGGGCCCTCATGGAGGGCACGGAAGACCCGCGCCCGCTCGGCCTGGTTCTGGACTGCGTCGTCCGCCGCGATCGTCATGCCGTCACTCTAAGGTGCGTCCTGCGGATCTTGGCCGGCACAGCAGGCTCAAGATCCAGGACGCACGTTCGGGTCATCGCGACGGCCGCCGATGTGATTCAGGCAGCGCTGCCCGGATGCTCGCGGGCCTGGGGCACCGCGGTCAGCAGCGCGGCCAGGGCCGCCGCCTGATCGCGGATCTCCGGGATCGCGGTCGTCTCGTAGCGGACCCCGCGCAGCGTCGGGCCGAGCGTGAACAGGGTGGCGCTGGGCGTGCCCGCGGCGTCGAGTACGGCCCCGTCGGGGCGGGCGTCCAGGCCGAGCCGCAGCGGGTCCGGCCGGACCATGCCCTGGCCGAGCAGGTCCCGCAGCAGCGGATCGGACGTCCGGGTGAGGTCGGAGCCCGGCCCGGTCGCGTTGATCAGCCAGCCCGCGGCCAGGTCGGTGACGGACCCGTCCTGGTCCACCCGGATGCGCAGCCGCTCCGGCCGCTGTCCGCCCGTGAGCGGGCCCCCCGTGAGCGGGCCCCCTGTGAGCGGGCCCGCGGCGAGGGAGCCCGGGGCGAGGGAGCCGGACGCGAGGGGGTCTGCCGGGCGGTCCGGGATCTCGGTGATCCCGGTAACCCGGCCGCGCAGCACGGACAGCCGGCCGGTACAGCGCAGCTCGGTCAGCCGCCGGGCGGTCGCGGGCGGCATCCGGTGCCGGTGCACCTCCCAGTAGCGGGCCACATGCCGCACGAACAGCTGTTTGTCCCGGTCCGTCAGCCGCCGCCACAGGCTGGGCACGTGCGGCCGCACCGCGTCGACCACGTCCTGCCAGTGGTTGGGCCGGCTGGCCATGGCCGACCGGACCTGCCAGAGGAGCTCCGGCAGCCGGACCGGGCCGCCCGTGTCCGACAGGGCCGGCAGCCAGATCGCGTCGGCCGGGCCGCCGCTGCCGCGGTGCACCTGGGGGAGCATCCCGTGCCGCGACACGGCGCGGACCGTGGTCCGCGGATCGGCGGTCACCGCCGTGGCCACGTCCAGCATGGTCAGCCCGGTGCCCAGGATGACGACGGGACGGCCGTCCCGGACCGCGTCCAGCGCGCCGGGGGCCCAGGGGTTTGTGATGCACCAGGGGGTGTCCGGGAACGGGACCGGCGGCGACGGCGGCCGGTTGCCGGTGGCCAGGATGGCGAGATCGGCCTCGAGGGTGGCGCCGCCGGCCAGCAGCAGGCGCATCCGCCGGCCTGCCGCCCCGGGCCGGATGGCCAGGACCTCCGAGGTGACCGGGCTGAGCCGGGACAGCGGCGCGGCCCGGCGCTCCGCGTCGGCCAGCGTGTCCTGGAGGTAACGGCCGAACGCCTGCCTGGGCAGGAACTCCAGACCGCCGAGGCCGGCTGCGGAGGCCCAGCGGAGCAGGTGGTCCGGGTCCCCGGCCACCCCGCTCATCCGGGCTGTGAGCGCGTTCAGGAAGTGCGCCGGGTTGGCCGTCGAGTAGGCCTCACCCAGCCCGTGCCGGCCCAGCCGGTCGATCAGCGCGATCCGCAGCGGGTACTGCCGGGCCGCGGCCGCCCGGAGCAGGTGGATGGCGGTCAGCGTGCCGCTGGCGCCGCCGCCGATGATGGCGATCACCGGCCCGCGGCCCGGCGCCAGGCCGGGGCTGGGCAGGGTATGCGGGCTAGCGGTCATCGGGGGTCCCGGGCTCCGGGCGGGTGAACCGGCCGCGATGGTGCAGCAGCGGTGGCTCGCCGGAGCCGAGGATGGCGTGCTCGACCCGCCCCACCACGAGTTCGTGATCGCCGACGGTCAGCAGCGCGTGGGTGGCGCAGATCAGGTGCGTGGTGGCCCCGGACAGCAGGGGGAGGTCCCCGGGCCCCGGGCCCCACTGGGTTTCCGGCCCGAACCGGTCTGCCCCCTTACGGGCGAACCTGGCCGCCACCGCCTCCTGGCCGTGATCCATCAGGTTCACCGCGAAGTGCTCCGCGGCGCGGACCGCGGGCCAGTTGGAGGACCGGTGCCCGATGTAGAAGGACACCAGCGGCGGGTCCAGGCTCGCCGAGCTGAACGACGTCACGGTCAGGCCGGCCGGGCCGCGCAGGGTCACGATGGCCACGCCCGCGGGGTGCCGGGACAGGGCCTGGCGGAAGACCTCGGCGTCGACGATGGGCAGGGGCCGGACGCCAGCCGAGGCGGTAACAGCCGGGGCGGGCCCAGCCGGGGCGGGTACAGCCGGGGCGGGCACGGAGCGGAGGGCGGCGGGTGGGGGAGCGGTCACAGGACCTGCCTTCGGCTAGCGGCCGCTGCCGTTACGGCCCGGCAGCGGGGGATTCGGTGGTCCCGCGGGCTAGTGCGGCCCGCGGGACCCGTGGTCAGGCGACTGGTTCCGGCACGCCGCGGGTCCGGGCCGGGGTGAACTGTCTGCCCGGCCGCGGGAGCCCGTAGTGCTCCCGCAGGGTCTGGCCGGTGTACTCGGTGCGGAACAGCCCGCGCCGGCGGAAAATCGGGATCACGTGGTCGGCGAAGGCCCGGCGGCCCGACGGCAGCGCGGCGGGCATCACGTTGACCCCGTCGGCGGCGCCCCGGTCGAACCAGTCCTGGATGGTGTCC
>JAOPYP010000709.1 GCA_025964635.1 Actinomycetes bacterium
GCGTCGGGCACGGCGCTGGCGGCCAGCGGCCTGATCCCCAGCCGGCTGGTCCCCCGCGGGCCGGCCCCGAGCGGGCTCGCCGCGGACATGCGGGCGGGCCGGATGGCCGGTTCATCGCCGGCCAGGATCCCGGGTCCGGGCCGGCGCTGGCTCCGCGTCGCCGCGGCCGCGGCCGGCCTGGGCTGGCTCGCGGCGACCGGGGAGTTCGCCGCGGCCCGGATCCGCCCGGGGCCGCGCACCCGGGCCGAGGTGACCGAGATGATCATCACCAGTGCGCTGATCCCGCCGCTGGCGGCCGGCCACTGGACGCGCGGATGGTGGCGCGCCCGGCGTGCGGGACCCTGGCCGCCGCGGCCCGCGGCCGTGCTCTTCGACCGGGACGGGACGCTGGTCCGGGACGTGCCTTACAACGGCCGGCCGGAACTGGTCGAACCCATGCCCGGAGCGGCGGTGGCCACGGCCCGGCTGCGCCGCGCGGGGATGCCGATCGGCGTGGTCACCAACCAGTCGGGCATCGGCCGGGGAATGATCACCGCCGGCCAGGCGGACACGGTGAACCGCCGGATCGACGACCTGCTGGGGCCGATCGGCGCCTGGGCCGTGTGCCCGCACGGTCCCGATGAGGGCTGCGACTGCCGCAAGCCGTCCCCCCGGCTGGTCCAGCAGGCCGCCGCGGACCTGGGCGTGGACCCGGCGGACTGCGTGGTGATCGGCGACATCGGGACCGACGCCGGGTCCGCTTACGCGGCCGGGGCGCGGGCCATCATGGTGCCGACGCCGCAGACCCGGCCGGAGGAGACCGCGGGAGTGCCGGTCGCCGCTAGCCTGCCCGCGGCGGTCCGCGCCGTTCTGGATGGTGTGTGGCCCCCCAGCTGGACCTAGCGCCGTTGCTCTCCTGACCTTGTTCTGACCCGCCGTTGAGCTGAATTTGATCATCCCGCTGGCGTGATGGTGTGCATCTCCCGGACCCGCCTGGTCTGCTCGTTGCTCACTTTCTGTAATTGACCGAGGTGAGACGGCACGGTGCGGCCCCGGAGCGAGCCACTGCGCCTCCCACTTCGGACGGGTTTTTCCGACGTTCGTTTGAGTGCTGGGCGCACGGGTAGCGCTGCGGCCCGTAATTGACTGACTGATCGCGGAGAGGCAGGTGACTAGGCGTGCGGGTACTCGGGATCAACGCCGTTTTCCACGATCCGGCGGCCGCACTCGTGATCGACGGGCGGGTGGTGGCAGCGGCCGAGGAGGAACGTTTCAGCCGGCGCAAGCACGGCAAGCGGCCGGTCCCGTTCTCGGCGTGGGAACTGCCTGACCTGGCCGCCGCCTGGTGCCTCAAGGAGGCCGGGCTGGAGCCGGGCGACGTCGATGCGATCGCCTACTCTTACGACCCCGCCGAGTGCCGTCCCGCGGGCGCCCTGGGCCTGGACGATCCCTGGGATCACCTGCGGATCAGCTACGCGGAGCACGCGCCCGGATTCATCGCCGAGGCGCTGCCCGGCGTGGATCCCGCGTCGGTCCGCTACGTGCGCCACCATGCCGCGCACGCGGCATCCGCGGGGCTGGCCGGCCCACTCGGGGACGCGAGCGTGCTGGTCTGCGACGGGCGGGGGGAAGCAGCCTCGCACCTGGCCGGCCGGTACACCGGCGGCCGGCTGGAGGTCCTGGCCAGCCAGGAGCTCCCGCATTCGCTGGGGCTGCTTTATGAGCAGGCCACCAGCCACCTCGGCTTCCGGCACTCCAGCGACGAGTACAAGGTGATGGCGCTGGCCTCCTACGGCACGCCCCGGTTCGCCGCGGAACTGGCCCGGCTGGTGTACCCGGACGGATCCGGCGGCTTCCGCACCGACCCCGTGCCGTGGGACAGCATGGCCAAGCGCCGGGCGCAGGGGGAGCCGCTGACCGGGGATCATGCGGACCTGGCCGCCAGCGTCCAGCGGGTGGTCGAGGACGTCCTGCTCGATCTGGTGCGCTGGCTGCACGGCCGGACCGGGGACCGCAGCCTGGCCATGGCGGGCGGGGTCGCGCTCAACTGCGTGGCGAACTCCCGGCTGGCCAGTGAGGGCCCGTTCGACCGGATCTGGGTCCAGCCCGCGGCCGGTGACGCGGGGACCGCCCTCGGTGGTGCGCTCTGCGTGGCCAGCGAGGCCGGCGAGACGGTGACGCCGATGCCCGACGCGTTCCTGGGCCGCGGCTGGTCCGCGGCGGAACTGGCCGCCTGGCTGGACACGGCGGCGTGGCCCTACGAGCGGCCGGCCAGCATTGCCGACGCGATCGCGGCCGAACTCGCCGCGGACCGGATCGTGGCCTGGTTCCAGGGCCGCAGCGAGTTCGGGCCGCGGGCCCTGGGCAGCCGCTCACTGCTCGCCCACCCCGGCCGCGCGGCCAACCTGGACCGGCTGAACGCCGTCAAGGGCCGCGAGGAGTTCCGGCCGGTGGCGCCCATGGTGCTGGCCGAGCGGGCGGCGGACATCTTCCGCGGGCCGCTGCCCAGCCCGTACATGCTGTTCGTGCACCAGGTGGCGCCGGAATGGCGGGACCGGATCCCCGCCGTCGTGCACGTGGACGGGACGGCCCGGGTCCAGACCGTGGACCGCGCGCACCAGCCGCTGGTCGCCGGGGTGCTGGATGGCTTCGCCGCCCGCACCGGCCTTCCGGTGATCGTGAACACCAGCCTGAACACCGCCGGGCGGCCCATGGTGGACGACCCGCGGGACGCGCTGGAATGCTTCGGCTCCGCGCCTGTGGACGTGCTGGCCCTCGGCCCGTTCCTCATCCGCCGGCCGGGCACCGCACCCCCGGCAGACCCTCCCCTGGGCACGGCAGCACGGAGGACCCTGGCGCCGGGGCCGCGGGCATGAGGCGGCACCGCCGCCGGGACGGCATCCTCGCGGTCCGGCCGGACGGCCTGGGTGACGTGCTGCTGACCGGCCCCGCGGTCCGGGCCCTGGCCGCCAGCGGCCGGGAGGTGAGCTTCCTGGCCGGGCCGGCCGGGACCGGGGCGGCGGCGCTGCTGCCCGGCGTGAGCAGGGTCCTGGCCGAGACACTGCCGTGGATCGACCCGGAGCCGGCGGCGGTGGAACCGGGCCGGATGCGCCGGCTGCTGCGGGCCGTCCGCCGGCTCCGGGCGGCCGAAGCCGTGATCTTCACCTCGTTCCACCAGTCACCGCTGCCCACGGCGCTGGTGCTCCGGATGGCCGGGGTCCGCCGGATCAGCGCGATCAGCGAGGACTACCCGGGGTCGCTGCTCGATGTCCGGCACCAGCTCACCGCGGACATCCCGGAGGCCCGCCGGAACCTGTCCCTGGCCCAGGCGGCCGGGTTCCGGCTGCCCGCGGGCGACCCGGGCACCCTGGCTGTCACCCGGCCGCTGCCGGACGCCCGCCCCCTGACCGGGGACGGACGCTACATCGTGCTGCACGCGGGCGCGTCTGTGCCCGCCCGGCATCCCTCGACGGCCCGCACGGCCGCGATGATCGCGGCGCTGGTGACGGCCGGGCACCGGGTCGTCCTGACCGGCTCGGCGGCGGAGCGCGAACTGGCCGGCCCCGCCCCGGCCGGACCCAGACCGGAGGCACCCGGGCCAGGCAAACCCGGGCCAGCCCGCCCGGACCGGGTGGTGAACCTGTGCGGCCGGACCAGCCTGCCGCTGCTGGCCTCGGTGCTGGCGGGCGCGGGCGTGGTGATCGCGCCGAACACGGGTGCCGCGCACCTGGCCGCCGCGGTGGGAACTCCCGTGGTGAGCCTGTTCGCCCCGGTGGTGCCGGCCGCGCGCTGGGCGCCCTACGGGGTGCCCACGGTCCTGCTCGGTGACCAGGACGCGCCGTGCGCGCGCAGCCGGGCCCGGTCCTGCCCGGTTCCCGGGCACCCGTGCCTCGACCGGATCGAGCCCTCTGCGGTGGTGGCCGCGGTCGCCGCGCTGACCCCCACGGTGGCGGTCCGCGCGACACCGCCCCCCACACGTCTGGCCTCTACGGGGCTGGCCTCTACGGGGCTGGCACCCGCCGCACCAGACCGGGCGGGACCGGGCCGGGCGCCACGCGGCGAGACGAGCGTGGCGGGGGCGCTCGGATGAAAATCCTCATCTGGCACCTGCACGGCTCCTGGATGACGTCCTTCGTCCAGGGCCCTCACGAGTACCTGGTCCCGGTGCTGCCGGACCGCGGGCCGTTCGGCCTCGGCCGTGCCCGCACCTGGGACTGGCCGCCCAACGTCATCGAGGTGACGCCGCAGCAGCTCCGTGACGAGCAGGTCGACGTGCTGGTGGCCCAGCGCCCCGACGAGCTGGCCCTGGCGGGCGCGTGGCTGGGCCGGATGCCCGGTCACGACCTGCCGGCCATATACCTGGAGCACGACGCACCCCCCGGGCCCGCGGTGAGCAGCAGGCATCCGATGGCGGACGCCCCCGGCATCCCGATCGTGCACGTGACCAGGTTCAACGCCGTGTACTGGGACTGCGGGCGGTCACCGGTGCGGGTGGTGGAGCACGGCATCCCGGATCCGGGCGCCCGCTGGACCGGCGACATCCCCAGGGCCGCCGTCGTGGTCAACGATCCGCTGCGCCGGGGCCGGACGACCGGCACGGACCTGCTGCCGGGCTTCGCCGCGGCCGCGCCGCTCGACGTGTTCGGCATGCGGGTGTCCGGCCTGGCCCGGGCGCTGCACCTGAACCAGGAACAGTGCCGCGAGTTCGAGGACCTGCCCCAGGAGGCGATGCACGCTCAGCTGGCCCGCCGCCGGGTGTACGTGCACCCGCTGCGCTGGACCTCGCTCGGGCTGTCGCTCATCGAGGCCATGCAGCTGGCCATGCCGGTGGTGGTGCTGGCGGCCACCGAGGCGACCCGGGCGGTGCCTCCGGCCGCAGGGGCCATCTCGACCAGCCCCGCGGAGCTCCAGGCGGCGGTCCGCCGGTTCATCCGCGACCCGGCCGCCGCCCGCGAGGCGGGGCTGGCCGCCCGGGAAGCCGCCGGTGCCAGGTACGGGCTCAAACGGTTCCTGGCCGACTGGGACGAGATATTGCAGGAGGTGCGCGCATGAGAATTGCCATGGTCTCTGAGCATGCTGATCCGACCGCCGCGCCCGGCGGGGAAGACGCCGGCGGCCAGAACGTCCACGTCGCCGCTCTGGCCAAGGCCCTGGGGGCGCGGGACCATACGGTCGTCGTCTACACCCGGCTGGCCCACCCGGACGCGGAGCCGGTCGTGGGCCTCGCCCCCGGCGTCGCCGTGCACCGGTTGCCCGCGGGCCCGGCCGCGCCGCTGCCCAAGGACGAGCTGCTGCCGCACATGCCGGAATTCGGCGCCGCCCTGGGCCGGGCCTGGACCCGGCGCCCGCCGGACCTCGTACACGCCCACTTCTGGATGTCCGGCCTGGCCAGCCTGCAGGGCGCGACGGGCCTGCCCGTCCCGGTGGCCCAGACCTTCCACGCGCTCGGCTCGGTCAAGGCCCGTCATCAGGGCGCCAAGGACACCAGCCCCCCCGAGCGGATCGACGCGGAGCGCCGGATCGCCCTGGCCTGCGATCAGGTCATCGCGACCTGCCACGACGAGGTACGGGAACTGGGCCAGCTCGGCATCCCCGCCGACAAGGTGTCAGTGGTGCCCTGCGGCGTGGACACCGGCACCTTCTGGCCGTTCGGCGTGGCGGCGCCCCGGAATTCCCCCGGCCGGCTGCTGACGCTGGGCCGGCTGGTGGAGCGCAAGGGCATCGATACCGTCATCGACGCGCTGCCGCTGCTGCCCCGGACGGAGCTCGTGGTCGCGGGCGGCCCAGAACGGGACCTGCTCGGCGGGGACGCCGAATACCGGCGGCTCCGGGACCTGGCCCGGGCCCGGGGGGTGGCCGACCGGGTGCTGTTCACCGGGGCGGTCCCCCGGACCCAGGTTCCCGCCCTGATCCGCTCCGCCGACGTGGTGGTGTGCACCCCCTGGTACGAGCCGTTCGGTATCACCCCGCTGGAGGCGATGGCCTGCGGCGTGCCGGTCGTGGCCAGCGCGGTCGGCGGCCTGACCGACAGCGTCGTGCACGGGACCACCGGGCTGCTGATCCCCGGCCGCGATCCGGCTGCGCTGGCGGCCGCGGCCGGGACGCTGCTCGCGGACCCGGCGATGCGCGCGGCCTTCGGGGCGGCCGGCGCCCGCCGGGCCCGCCGCTGGTACTCCTGGCCCCGGGTCGCGGCCCAGACCGAGAGCGTCTACCTGAGGCTGGGCGCGGGTGTGCCGCCGGGCCGGGATACCGGCCACGGCCGGTCGCTGGCCGTGGGTGCGCCATGACCCCCCGGGAGTCAGCCGTGGCCGAGTCCGAGTCCGAGCTGGCCTCCCATCTGGACCAGCTGATGGACGCGCTGCGCAGCCCCGAGACCGGGCTGTGGGCCGCGCGGCGGTGGGGACGGCTGCTCGCCGCCCCGCTCACCGCCGGGCACCGGATCCTCGTAGCCGGGAACGGCGGCAGCGCCGCCGAGGCTCAGCACCTGACCGCTGAACTGGTCGGCCGGTACGTGGCCGAACGCCCGCCGCTGTCGGCGATCGCGCTCCACGCCGAGACGTCCAGCCTCACGGCGATCGGCAACGACTACGGCCCGGCCGAGACGTTCGCCCGGCAGGTGGCCGCGCACGGCCGGCCCGGGGACACGCTGCTGCTGCTGTCCGCCAGCGGCCGCAGCGAGAACGTGCTGGCCGCCGCGGACCGGGCCCGGTCGCTCGGCATCCGGGTGTGGGCGATGACCGGCCCGGCCCCGAATCCGCTGGCCAGCGCGGCTGACGACGCGATCTGCGTGGCCGCGCCGGACACCGCGACGGTCCAGGAAGTTCATCTGGTGGCCATCCACGCCATGTGCGACGCGCTCGACGCGGAGGTGACCTCACTATGACCCAGGCAGGCCCCCTGGTCGTGATCGGCGACGCACTGCTGGACCGGGATGTGGACGGCACCGCGAGCCGGCTGTGCCCGGACGCGCCCGCACCGGTGCTGGACGACCTCACCGAGACCCGCCGCCCGGGGGGCGCCGCGCTCGCCGCGCTGCTCGCGGCCCGCGACGGCGGCCCGGTGCTGCTGGTCACCCCGATCGGCGACGACCCGGCCAGCACCATGGTCCGGGCGCTGCTGGAGCCGTATGTCACGGTTGTGCCGATGCCGCTGGACGGGCCGCTGCCGGACAAGGTCCGGTTCCGCGCGGGCGGCCAGACCCTGCTCCGCACGGACGGCGCCGCCGGCCGGCCCGGTCCCGCGTCCCGGGAGGCGGCGGAGGCGATCGCGTCGGCGGGCACGCTGCTGGTGTCCGACTACGGCCGGGGTGCGGCCGCCGATGACCGCATTCGCGCGGCTCTGACCGGGCGCGCGGCCCGCGTGCCGCTGGTCTGGGATCCGCATCCCCGCGGGGCGGATCCGGTGCCGGGCACCAGGCTCGCCACCCCGAACCATCGCGAGGCCCGGGCCGCCGCAGGCCTGGGCCTGGCCCCGGCCGGCCCGGGATACCGCGGCCCGGGAGGCGGCGGCCCGGGATACATCGGCCCGGGATACAGCGGCCCAGCCCAGGCCGGCCCAGCCCCAGCCGGCCCCGCCCCCACCGGGCCGGTGCTGCGCTCGGCCGCCGAGGCCGCGCTACGGCTGCTCGGCCGGTGGGCGGTGGACGGCGTCGCGGTGACCCTGGGTCCGCACGGCACGCTGCTCGCCCACGGCGACCCGGCCCCGCTGATCGTGCCGGCCCGGCCGGTCCAGGTCGCGGACACCTGCGGCGCCGGGGACCGATTCGCGGCCGCAGCCGCGGTGGCGCTGTCCCGCGGCGCCCTGCCGTCGGAGGCGGTGGTGGCCGCGACCGCGGCCGCCACGGACTTCCTCGCCGCCGGAGGCGTGGGCAGCCTCAGGCTCGGGCCCGCCGGTCCTGCCGCCGCCCCCG
>JAOPYP010000734.1 GCA_025964635.1 Actinomycetes bacterium
CGACGGACCCGTACCCGCCGCGGCGCCGTCGGCCCCGGCCGGGGCCGTGTCCCGGCCCGCGTTGTCCTGGCCGGCCTTCTCGGCCGGGTCGGCCGGCGGTGCCGCCCGGGTGGCGGCCCGATCCTGCCGGGCCGCCTCCTCCGCCAGGCCCGGCAGATGGGTCCTGGCCGCGGCCGCCTCCTCGGCCTGGGCGACCTGGCGGGCGTGCAGGACCTCCAGCCTGCTCTGCACGTCGAACGGGACGATGGTCGCGGCCGCGTGCGGGATCCGGCTCACCACGGCCGCGATCTTGTCGGCGGTGCGGTCGTGCAGCAGCCGGCCCATCAGCGGCGAGTAGCTGCGCCGGGGCAGGACCACCGTGACCTGCACGCCCGGCTGCGCCGCCTCCGCGCTGACCAGTTCGGCCGCGGCCCGGGTGATCCTCCGGTCGGCACAGTCGATGAAGTCCAGCACGACGTCCATGCCCGCCCGGGTCCACTCCTCCCGGAGCGCGTCGGCCTGGGCCGTGTCGATGACGAAATGGACCGCCCGCAAGGTAGTGGGGCGCAGGCTGCGGGCGTACCGCAGGGCGGCGATGGTGGCCAGGTCGAAGCTGTCCACGAACACGAACACGGTCCGCCGCGTGTAGTTCGGCGCCGCGGGCGGCTTGGGCCGGTCGCTGATCCGCTCCAGAACCTGGGCTTCCATCCCGTACTCGCGGTTGAGCCGGATGAGAGCCGGCACGCCGATCGCGAACAGGATCACGACCAGCCAGGCGCCCTCGGTGAACTTCACCACCACGAAGATCAGCACCACGATCAGCGATATCAGGCCCGCGGAGAAGTTGATTACCAGCTTGCGCCGCCAGTGCGGTTCCTTGTGCGTCTGGTGGTACTTGGCCATGCCGAACCCGGCCAGGGTAAACGCCGTGAACACGCCGATCGCGTAGAACGGCACCAGGCGGTTCACGTTGGCGCCGGCCCCGGCCAGGAGGGCGCAGGACAGCACGGCGAGCACGATAATGCCGTTAGAGAAAACCAGGCGGTGCCCGCGCTTGGTCAGCCAGCGGGGCAGGAACGCGTCCTCGGCCACGAAGTTGGCCAGGAACGGGAAGCCGTTGAAGCTGGTATTACCCCCGGTGTACAAGATCAGCGCGGTGGCCGCCTGCACGACCACGAACAACACCTCGCCCACCCCGGTGCGCCCGAAGACGGCGTGGGCCTCCTGGGCGAGGACCGTCGGCACGCCGGTCTTGAACGGCGCGGCGTGGGTCGCGTGGGCCAGCCAGGAGATCCCGGCCACCAGGGAGCCCAGGATGATGCCCTCGGTGACCAGTACACGGCGGGCGTTGATGCCTTCGGGAGGCTTGAACGCGCTGACCGCGTTCGACACGGCCTCGATGCCGGTCAGCGACGACCCGCCGTTGGCGAACGCGCGCAGCAGCACGAAAACCATCCCGAACGCGATCAGGCCGCTGTAGGAATGGCCGCCCGTGTACTGCCCGGCCAGGGGGTAGCGGTAATGCGGCAGCGAGCCGACAATCTCCCGGACCAGGCCGGTGACGATCATCAGGATGACGATGCCGGAGAACAGGTAGGTGGGCACCGCGAAGGCCCGGCTGGCCTCGCGGATGCCGCGCAGGTTGCCGTAGCACATCAAGATCACAATCGCGATCGAGATCACGGTGATCAGCCTGGGGTTGCCAATGGCGGGGATCGCCGAGGCTACCGCGGCCGTGCCCGCGGCCACCTGCACCGCGACCGTGACCACGTAGTCGATGAGCAGCGCGACCGCGGCGATCTGGGCCACCCTGGGCCCGAAGTTGTCCCGCGCGACCACGTAGGATCCCCCGGCCCTGGTGTACACGCTGACGACTTCGCGGTACGACAAGACCACCAGGGCCATGACAAAGAGGACAATGCCCGTCAGCGGCAGGATGAGGGTGAACGCGGTGATCGCCAGGCCGCCCTTGAGCAGCTCGATCAGGATCTCCTCAGTGCCATACGCCGAGGAGGAGATCCCGTCCGGGGCCAGCACGCCGAGCGCGGCCACGTTGGACAGCCGTTGCTCGCTGAGTTCCTCGTTGACCATCGGCGGGCCGAGCAGCCGCCGTTTCAGCGTGTAGCCCACGCCTTCCGGCAGGCTATCCCCCTGGCCGAGGAAGCCCACTGCCTTGCGCATTGCCAACTGAGGTGCCCTTCGCTTTGCCTGACCTGGCCTTCATACCACCGGGTGGAACCAGCCCTGACCAACAGGGCATACGGCTGATACCCGCCCGGGATCCGGCCTAGCCAGGCCTTAACGCAGCCTTAGCGGCCCGGGCTTCGTGCGGCGGCGTCAAGCGAGGCCGAGGAAACCCAGCACTGTCGTGCCCAGCAGCAGCAGGCTCATGGCCGAGATGGCGACCACGCAGACGGTGGCCGCGACGCGGAACACGGGGCCGTTCGCGGCCCGGCCCAGCACGCTGCGCCGGTTGGTCAGGATGAGGATGTAGACCAGGATGACCGGGGTGACGATGCCCTGGAGCACCTGGGTGCCGATCAGCAGCGTGATCAGGTTGATCGGGGTCAGGGCCAGCGCGGCGCCGATGATCACCTGCACCGTGAACAGGCCCAGGAACAGCCGGGCCTCGGTGAAGCGGCGGGAGATCGAGCGCTCCACCCCGACCGCCTCGCTGATCGCGTAGGCGCTGGACAGCGGGACCACCGCGCCGGCCAGCGCGGAGGCGCCGATCAGGCCGAACGCGAACAGCAGCTCGGCCGCGGGGCCGGCCACCGGGCGCAGCGCCTGGGCGGCCTCCTTGGCTGAGGTGAGCGGACCGCGCCCGCCGATGGCCGCCGCGGTGGCGATGATGATGGTGATCGAGATGATGCAGGCGAACAGGGCGCCGGAGATGGCGTCGATCCGGGCCCGCGGGTAGTCGTCCGCGTCGGCGCCCTTGTCCACCACGCCCGCCGCCGCGTACAGCTGCATGTACGGGCTGACCGTGGTGCCGATCAGGGCCACGCCCAGCAGCAGGAAGCTCTTCGTGTACAGGAAGTGCGGGATGACCAGGTTGGTGCCGACCTGGGCCCAGTCCGGATGGCCCAGGATGGCGGCGATCGGATAGGCGAGGAACGCCAGCGACAGGATCAGGAAGATCCGCTCCGCGTACCGGTAGGAGCCGAACACCACGAGGGCCCAGATAGCGACCGCGGCGATGGGAATGATCACGTACCGGCTCACGCCGAGCAGCTGGAACGCCGCACCGATCCCGGCGAACTCTGACACCACCAGCCCGGTGTTGGCCAGCAGCACGCAGAACAGCGCCACCCCGGTCAGCCGCAGGCTGAACTCCTCCCGGATCAGCGCGGCCAGGCCCTTGCCGGTGTGGGTGCCCAGCCGGACCGCCATCTCCTGCACCAGCACCAGCGCGAACGTCACCAGCACCATGAAGAACAAGGTCCGGTAGACGAACTGCGACCCGGCCGACGCGTACGTGGCGATCCCGGCCGCATCGTTGCCGGCGTTGGCGGCGACCACGCCCGGTCCGGCAATGGCCAGGAGCATCCAGATCCGGCCCCGGCGGGACCGGATCAGCCGGACCCCGCCCGCCCGGACCCGGGTCAGCGAGGTCATCCCGCCGCGCACCCGGGGACGAGGCGAGCCCAGGTCGGCCGGTGAGCCCGGCTCGGTGGAGGGGTCCTGCTCGCGGGTACTCATGCTCGTTCCCCGGGCGGCCTCACTGGAGCAGCCTGGGGAAGTGCAGCCGCCCGTGCCCCGGCACCAGGGCGTCGAGCACGTCGTCGGACAGGATGCGCCCCAGCGGGCGGCCGTCGTCGTCCACCACCAGGAGCGACGAGCGGCGTGACTCGACCAGCTCGGTGGCCACCGTGTCGAGGTCGTCTTCCGGACGCAGGGTCATCAGCGTGCCGCCGGTGCTGATCAGGTCGCCGAGGCGCTGGCTGCCGTCGCTGACCAGCAGGTCGAAGGCGGAGACGTCACCCAGCAGCCGCCCGTCGTCATCGAGCACGGCCACCGAGTCGATCTCGGTCCGGTGCAGGGCCTGCTCGGCCAGCCGCTGGCTGACCTGGGCCACGGTCTCGTCCGGCGAGGCGCAGGCGAGGACGGTGGTCATGATCCCGGCCGCCTCGTCCCCCGGGTAGCCGAGCAGCCGGGTCAGCTCCCGCTGGACCTGCTGCGGCATCCGGGCCAGCAGCACGCTCCGCTCCTCATCGGACAGGTCACGCAGCGCGTCCACCGCCTCGTCCGGTTCCATCCTGGCGATCAGCTCGGCGGCCTGATCCGGCTCGACCTCGCGCAGCAGCGCGGTCAGTTCCTGCGGTTCCATCTCTTCCAGCGCGTCCGCGGCCAGGTCGTGGCCCAGGCTGTCGATGACTTCCTGCCGGCCCGGCCGGCCCAGGCCCTCGAGCACGTCGGCCAGCTCGGCGGGCCGCAGCTTGCGCAGCGCGTTGTGCGGGGTGCGCAGCTTCACCGCGGCCGGAGCCTCGGCCGAGTCCGCGCCGAACGACTCGATCGCCGCCCAGTCGATCACCCGGTCCGGGGTCGGATGCCAGCGGAACCGCCAGGGGCCCAGCCTGCGCAGCAGGGTCTGCAGGCTGACGTCCACGCCCACCAGGTGGATGGGGTCACCCACCTGGGCCAGGTACAGGTCCGCGGCCCGGATCACCTGGATCTCGTCGGTGTCCACGAGCTGATGGTCCAGGATGTCCCGGGCCAGCAGGACTTCCCCCTCACGCCGCTCGAACTCACGCAGGTCCAGCCGGGCGGTGCGCAGGGTGACGGACCGGCGGTGCAGCCGGTCGATGGCCGAGGCGTCGAGGAAGGCCCGCCGCCGCCCGACCCGCATGACGACGCCGGTGACGAGCGGGTACGTCTCGCCGCCGTGCACCTTGGCCAGCAGGTCTGCTACCTGGCCCACCTCATCGCCGGCCTGGTTGAGCACCGGGCGGCCGATGAGCCCGGCCAGGGATACGATGTCCTGCCTGAGCTGGCGGGAGGTGATGGTTCGCTCAGAGGGCTGCATCAGGCGGCGGGCCAGCGGTGTGTGGTCACGCCGCCGCCGGGCGGAATCGCGGTAATTGAGGAAGAACCGATCGGACACAGCAGCCTCCTGGGCCCGTCGGCTCGGCCCGTCGGCTAGGGGGTTCGCCCCAGCCGTGGATGGCCGGCGAGCGGTAGGTGGGATCGGGAGGAGGGCCACCCGGCGACCCAGCCCGTCGCGCTGGCCGTGATCGCCGGGGGTGTACTGGAAGGATCGCCGAGCACGGCCGTCACCTCCTCCATTCGGCTGCGGTAAGCCTGGCTGTACGCCACCCCCGTGACCTTACCCCGGACCGGGCCGGTTATCGGAATCTCGGCCGGCTGTCGCGATCCCGGGTCCGGTCATCGCGATCCCGGGTCCGGTCATCGCGATCCCGCCGCGGGCTCCGGCGTCCCGCCCTTTACCGGCGGCTTGCCACCTGTTCACCGCCCCTGATCTTTCCCCGCGGGCGGGGTCGGGAAGACTAGGCGGTATCGCCCGCGATCGGCGGCAGACGGCTTCCCGGGCCCGGCCGCGGCCCAGCCCGGCCGATCGTGTGCCGAGGGGAGATGCCCTGCATGGCGACGGCACCCGGCACCCCGGCCGCGACCCGGCCCGGCCGCACCATTCACCTGTCAGATCTGCTCAAGCGCCCGATCACCGACAGCCGGGGGGAGTCCCTCGGCCGGGTGGAGGACGTGGTCGTGAGCTTCCCCGGCAGCCCCCTCCCGGTGGTGAAGGGGCTGGTGGCCAAGGTCGGCGGCCGGGAGGTGTTCGTTCCCGTCGAGCAGACCGGCGTGTTCGACGGCGAGGAACTCAAGCTCACCAGCCCCACCCTCGACCTGCGCCGCTTCGAGCGGCGGGACGGCGAGGTCCTGCTGCGCAGGGACGTGCTGGGCCACCGGCTCATCGACGTGCCGAGCGCCCACCTGACCCGGGCGGCTGACCTTGAGCTGCGGCAGCAGTGGACCCCCGGCGGGCGTGAGGAATGGGTGCTCGCCGGGGTGGACACCCACCGCCGCCCGGGCTGGCTGCGGCGCCTCATCGGGCGGGACGGCGGCGGCCAGGACGGGCGGGCGTTCCGGGACTGGTCCAGGTTCGAGCCGCTGATCGGGCACGCCGGCAGCGCGGGCCTGCGCGGCCCGCTGGCCCGGGTCCGGCGGCTCAAGCCGGCCCAGATCGCCGACCTGCTCGAGGACGCGTCCAAGGCCGAGGAGCACGAGATCCTCGGTCACGTCCACGCCGATCCCGAGCTGGAAGCCGACGTCTTCGAGGAACTGGACGAGGACCAGGCCAGGCGGCTGCTCGCCGAGCGCAGCGACGCGGAGATCGCCGAGGTGCTGGCCAGGATGCGGGCCGATGACGCCGCGGACGCCCTCGCCGAGCTGCCCCAGCACCGGCGGCAGGCCGTGCTCGACCTGCTTCCGGCCGGTCAGCGCACCAAGGTGCTCACGCTGATGGGGTTCAACCCGGCCAGCGCGGGCGGGCTGATGGGCGTGGACTTCCTGACGCTGCCCGAGGAGGCGTCGGTCGCCGACGCGCTGGCCGCCGTGGGCCAGGCCGGGAGCCTTCAGCCGGAGGCGCTGACCAGCGTGCACGCGGTGGACGCGAGCCGGCGGCTGTGCGGCGTCGCCACCGTGGTCCGGCTGCTGCAGGCCGACCGGGGGACGCCTCTGCTGGACGTCTCAGACCAGGATCCGGTGCGGGTCGGGGCGGACACCGACGTGGTTGACGTCGCGGTGCTGATGAGCGACTACAACCTGATCACGGTTCCGGTGGTGGACGAGGACCGCCGGATGATCGGCCTGATCACCGTGGACGACGTGCTCGAGGCCACCCTGCCGGAGGACTGGCGCCGCCGGGAAACCGCCCAGCCGCCGGACGCGCACCGCGGGACACCCCAGTGAGCGAGCCCCCGGGGGAGGCGCGGGACGAGTCACGGCCCGTGCCGCGGGCTGAGCCACGGCCCGTCCCGACGCTGATCCCGCCGCCGAGTGCGGTGCTGGACGAGGCCCACCTCGGCGACATCGAGGGCGCGCTGGGCCGGATCCGCGTCGGTGATGACGGCGGCCGCCGGGGGCTGCGCCGCCGGCTGGTGACGTTCCTGGCCATCATGGGGCCCGGCCTGATCGTCATGGTGGGGGACAACGACGCGGGCGGCGTGTCCACCTACGCCGAGGCGGGCCAGAACTACGGCTACAGCCTGCTCTGGGTGCTGCTGCTGCTCATCCCGGTGCTGATCGTCAACCAGGAGATGGTCGTCCGGCTGGGCGCGGTGACCGGCGTCGGGCACGCCCGGCTGATCAACGAGCGGTTCGGCCGGTTCTGGGGCTGGTTCAGCGTCGGCGACCTGTTCCTGCTCAACTTCCTGACCATCGTCACCGAGTTCATCGGGGTGTCGCTCGCGCTGCGCTACTTCGGCATCAGCCCGTACGTGTCGGTGCCGCTCACCGCGGTCGTGCTGATCGCCATCACCGCCAGCGGCAGCTTCCGCCGGTGGGAACGGGCCATCTTCCTGTTCATCGCGACGAGCCTGGTGCTGTACCCGCTGGCCCTCGCGTCGCACCCGCGGTACGGCGCGATCGCCTACCACCTCGTGGTGCCGGGCATCCAGGGCGGGGCCAGTTCGACCGCGATCCTGCTCATCATCGCGATCGTGGGCACCACGGTGGCCCCCTGGCAGCTGTTCTTCCAGCAGTCCAACGTGGTGGACAAGCGCATCACGCCCCGGTTCATCGGCTACGAGCGGGCGGATACCGCGCTCGGCGCGGTCGTCGTGGTGGTCGGGGCGGTCGCCGTCGTGGTGGTCGCCGTGTTCGCGGTCCGCGGCACGAACCTGATCGGGAAGTTCACCGATGCGCTGGGGGTGGCCCGGGCGCTGGAACACCACGGCTACTGGTACGGCGCGCTGTTCGCCATCGTGCTGCTCGACGCCAGCCTCATCGGCGCCTCCGCGGTGACGCTGTCCACCAGCTACGCGTTCGGCGACGTGTTCGGCCTGAGGCACTCGCTGCACCGCAGCTTCCGTGACGCCCGGCAGTTCTACCTCTTTTACACGGTGCTGGTGGCGGCGGCGGCCGGCGTCGTCCTGATCCCGAGCGCCCCGCTCGGGCTGATCACCACCAGCGTCCAGGCCCTGGCCGGGGTGCTGCTGCCCAGCGCCAGCGTGTTCCTGCTGCTGCTCTGCAACGACCCGGAAGTGCTCGGCCCGTGGGTCAACAGCCGCTGGCTGAACATCGCGGCCAGCGTCATCATCGGGGTGCTGCTGACCCTGTCCGGCACGCTCGTGGTCAGCACGGTGTTTCCCAGCCTGAACGTCGGCGAGGTGGCGGTGGCGCTGGCCATCGCGCTGATCGTGGCCGGGGGAGGGACGGGCCTCTGGCTGGAGCGCGTTCAGCGGCGCCGCCCTGGGGCCCGGCCCGGCCCGCCGCGGATGAGCGAGCAGGAGCGGAGGAACTGGCGGATGCCGCCGCTGGCCCTGCTCCAGCCGGTGCAATGGTCTCCCGGGATCAAGCTGGGCGTGCTGCTGCTCCGCGGATACCTGGTGGTCTCGGTCGTCCTGCTGGCGGTCAAGGCCGTTCAGCTCGGCGGCGGATGAAGCCCGGCCCGCGGCAGGTCAGCGGCCGCGCCGCGGCTGCCGTTCCAGCCGCAGGGCCAGGGTGGGGCAGGACGCGACCGCCCGCCGGGCGTGCTCGTCCAGTTCCGGCGGCACCGGCCCCGCGACGATGACCGGGTACCCCCAGGGGTCCAGCGTCACCATCTCGGGGAGCAGGTCGGCGCACACCCCGTGGGCGTCGCAGGCGATCGGGTTCACCGTCAGGACCCGGCTCATGGCGGCCCGCCCCGGCGGATGGCCGCCCGGGCCGGTGGCTGCCCGCCGGAGGCCCGGGGCACCGGCAGCACCGGCGGGCGGCCGGCGGCCGGGCAGGGGCCCCGGGTGAGGTGCTCGTGCAGGTCGCCGGCGAACACCCGCAGCGTGCTGGCGACCAGGGCGGCCGCGCCGTCCGGGAGGTGGCAGGCCCCCCGCTTGTCCACCAGCGGCAGCAGGGAGCGCAGCCACTCCCCGGCCCGCTCGTCCCGGCCCTGCCAGGCGATGTGGGCCAGGGCGTCGGCGATGGCGGGCAGCCCGAACGTGCACGGCCCGCACTGGCCCGCGCTCTGCCCGGCCAGGTAGCGCAGCACCCGGGCGGTCTCGGCCAGCCCGCAGCAGGCCGAGGGGACCGCGATCAGGACGCCCGTGCCGAACGAGGCACCCGCCGAGCGCAGTCCCGGCGGGCTGACCGGCACCGGCGCGGCCCCCGGGAGCGGCAGCCAGCCGCCGAAGTAGCCGCCGGCCAGAATGGCCTGCAGCGGTTCCGCCGGGCCGCCGGCCAGCTCGATCAGCTCGCCGGCCGGCAGGCCCAGGCCGATCTCGTACACGCCGGGCCGGGTCACCGCCCCGCTCACCGTGACCAGGGCGGATCCGGGGGCTGCCCAGGTGCCGACGGTGCTGAACCAGTCAGGGCCGTACCGGGCGATCAGCGCGATGTGCGCCAGCGTCTCGACGTTGTTCACCAGGGTGGCCTGGCCGCCGACCCCGCGCTCGAACGGCCGCGGCGGCACGTACAGCGGCACCGCGGGCCCCCCGTTGAGGAAATTCACCAGGGCGGATTCCTCGCTGGCCACGTAGCCGCCGGGCACGACCACGACGCGGACCTCCGGTCCGGCCAGGCCGGCCTGCTGGCGTTCCGCGACCGCCGCCAGCAGCCCGCCGGCCCGGCCGGGATCGGCGCCGTCGACGCACAGGTAGGCGCGGGCCGCGCCGACCGCGCCGGCCGCCAGCGCGATCCCGTCCAGCACCAGGTGCGGGGACTGGCGCAGCAGGATCGCGTCCTTCCCGCTCGCGGGCTCGGACTCGGCTCCGTTCGCGATCAGCACCGGGCCGCCGCGCCGCCGCCCGCGCCCGGCCCGGGCGGCCCCGGTGACCG
>JAOPYP010000763.1 GCA_025964635.1 Actinomycetes bacterium
GCCGCCGCCGCGGAGCCGGCCGTCCCGGAGCCGGCTGCCGCCCAGCCCGGCCCGCCGCCTGGCCCCGGTGAGGCGACCGCCCCCGACCCGGCCGACCAGCGGGCCCTGTGGCTGCTCCCGGCCGCGGGCGGGGAAGGCCGCCAGGTCGTCGCGCCGCCGGGCGGCATCAGCCAGGTGGCCACCGCCACCGGAGCGGGCCTGGCCGTGTTCACCGCGGGGGTCCTGCCCGGTGCCAGCCCGGCCGACACGGACGCACAGCGGCGCCGGGCCCGCGCCGACGCCGGCGTCACGGCGATCCTGCACGAATCACCCCTGGTCCGGTACTGGGACCACGATCTCGGCCCGGACGAGCAGCGGCTCCTGGTCCACGACGTGCTGGCCGCCGAGGACGCCTGGAACGGGCCGGCCGCCGCCGGCCCGGCCGGGGCCGTGCCGCCCCCGCGTGACCTGACCCCCCAGCCCGGCCGGGCCCTGGATGAGCACGCCTTCGACCTGACCCCGGACGGCCGCGTGGCCGTCACCGGATGGTCCGTCGACGATGGCGGCGGCGGGCTGCGCAAGGACGTCGTCGCCATCGACACGGGCAGCGCGGACCGCCGGACCCTGCTGTCCGCACCGGGATTCGACTTCACCGCGCCGCGGATCTCGCCGGACGGCAAGCGGATCGTGGCCATCCGGGAACGGCACGAGAGCTATGAGCAGGCCAGCGCGCTCACCGTGGTCATGGTGCCGCTGGAGGAAGCGGCGGCCGGGAACCGGGCGGAAACCCTGGACCTGCTCCCCGGGCTGGAGCACTGGCCGTCGGAGCTGGCCTGGGCCCCGGATGGCTCGGGCGTGTTCGTCACCACCGCGGACCACGGCCGGGGCCCGGTGCTGCGGGCTGACCTCGACACCGGGGCCGTCACCCGGCTGAGCACCGACCACGGGGCCTACTCCTGCGTGTGCCCATCGCCGGACGGCCAGTACCTCTACGCCCTGCGCTCGGCGATGGACAGCCCGCCGCGGGTGGTCCGGCTCGACGCGACCCGGCCCGGCGAGCCCGAGTTCCTCCCCGGCCCGGCCGCCCAGCCGCCGCTGCCCGGCCGGCTGGAGGAGATCGAGGCCAGCGCGGCCGACGGCACCCCGCTGCGGGCCTGGCTCGTGCTACCCGGCCCGGCGAGCGCGGACACACCCGCCCCGCTGCTTCTGTGGGTGCACGGCGGACCGTATTCGAGCTGGAACTCCTGGTCCTGGCGGTGGAACCCGTGGCTGATGGCGGCCAGGGGCTACGCGGTGCTGCTCCCCGACCCGGGCTTGTCGACCGGCTACGGGCACGAGTTCCTGGCCCGCGGGCACGGCGCCTGGGGCGGCCTGCCGTTCACCGACCTGATGGACATCACCGACGCTGCCCTCGCCCGCGCGGACCTGGACGCCGGGCGGACCGCGGCGATGGGCGGATCTTTCGGCGGCTACATGGCGAACTGGATCGCCGGGCACACCCCCCGGTTCCGGGCCATCGTCAGCCACGCCAGCCTGTGGGCCCTGGAGCAGATGTTCGGGACGACGGACTGCCCGGCGGAGTGGCGCCGCCAGCTCGGGACGCCCGGCACCCAGCCGGGGCGGTACGCGGACAACTCCCCGGACCGGCACGTGTCCGCCATCACCACGCCGATGCTGGTCATCCACGGGGACAGGGACTACCGGGTCCCGGTCGGCGAGGCGCTGCGGCTGTGGACCGACCTGGCCAGCCGCCCCGGCCACCTGGCCGGGTCCAAGTTCCTCTACTTCCCGGACGAGAACCACTGGGTGCTCGGTCCCGGCAACGCGCGCATCTGGTACGAGACCGTGTTCGCGTTCCTGGCCCAGCACGTGCTCGGCGAGCCGTGGGCCCGCCCCGGCCTCCTGTGACCGGGCTCCCGTGCGCCGGCCCGCGATGACCGGGCGCCCGTGAGGGGGGAACTGAGATCGGGGAAACTGTGCCGCTGTGCCAGGCTGGGCCCATGACGCGCGCGAACCTGGACAAGCGGCCCGGTGAGGTCTCGGCGATGTTCGACCGGGTCGCCGGCCGCTACGACCTGATGAACGACGTGCTCTCGCTGGGCCAGGACCGGTGGTGGCGGCGCATCGTGGCCCGGGCGGTCGGGGCGCAGCCGGGCGAGCTGGTGCTCGATCTCGCCGCGGGCACCGGGACCTCGTCCCGGACCTTCACCACCGGCGGCGCCACCTGCGTGGCGTGTGACTTCTCCCTGGGCATGCTCCAGGTCGGGTCGCGCAGGCTGCGGCCGGCCCCGCAGGCCCCTCCGGCGGCCGGTGCTGCGGAGCGGGCCGGCCAGGTGCGGTTCGTGGCGGGCGACGCCCTCCAGCTGCCCTTCCGCGACCAGGCCTTCGACGCCGTGACGATCTCGTTCGGGCTGCGCAACGTGGCCGACCCGGGCGCCGCGCTCGCCGAGATGCTCCGGGTCACCCGGCCCGGCGGGCGGCTGGTCATCTGCGAGTTCGGCCACCTGCCCTGGCCGCGGGTGAACACGCTCTACGAGTCATACCTGGCCACCGCGCTGCCCGCCGTGGCGCGGCGGCTGTCCGGCAGCCCGGAGGCCTACGACTACCTGGCGGAGTCCATCAGGGACTGGCCGGCCCAGCCCGAGCTCGCCCGCCGGATGGCCGCGGCCGGGTGGTCGGCAGTACGCTGGCGGAATCTGAGCCTGGGCGTCGTGGCCGTGCATCTCGCCCGCCGCCCGGGCTGACGGCCGCCGGGCAGAGGCCAGCCGCCCTGCGCCAGCCAGGCCAGGCCAGCCGACCCAGGCCCGCCAACCCAGGACCGCCGACCCAGGCCCGCCAACCCGGGCCAGCCAACCAGGCCAGCCAACCCAGGACCGCCCATGAGGCTCTCCGGACCAGGCCCGCCGCCCCCGGCCCGGGTTACCGGCCCGCCCCGCGGGGCGGGTTCGCGGGGGCGGCAAGAGAAGGTCTAGACTCCGGAAAGAGTACTTGTGAAGCGGTTCACAAGATAGTCAGGACAATGTTCCCGTGACCCACGAAGTCCCCCTCAGTCCCCCGCCCGCTGAGGCGGCTACGCCGCCCGGCGGCGCCCCGGGCGGTACGCCTGAAGCCGGGCAGGCCACCCCGGCGCAGCCAGCACCGCCGGCGCCGGTGTCCCCGGCGGCCGCCCCCGCCGGGCTGGCCGCCACCCGGATGGCCGCCACCGGGCCCGCGGCCACCGAGGAAGCCGACGTCATCGTGGTGGGCGCCGGGCCGGCGGGCTCGGCGACCGCCTGCTATCTGGCCCGGGCCGGGGTCGACGTGCTGGTCCTGGAGAAGGCTCAGTTCCCCCGCGAGAAGGTCTGCGGTGACGGCCTCACCCCCCGCGCGGTCAAGGCCCTGGTCGGCATGGGCGTGCCCGTGGGCGAGCAGGACGGCTGGGTGCGGAACAAGGGCCTGCGGATCATCGGCGGCGGGGTCCGGCTCGAGCTGCCCTGGCCCGAACTGTCCAGCTACCCCGGCTACGGGCTGGTCCGGACCCGGCTCGACTTCGACGAGATCCTCGCCCGCACGGCGCAGAAGGCCGGCGCGCGGCTCGCCGAAGGCGTGACCGTGACCGGCCCGGTGCTGGACGCCACCGGGCGCATTACCGGGGTCACCGCCCGGTCCACCGCCGACCCCGGCCAGCCGGAACGCAGTTACCGCGCCCGGGTTGTCGTTGCGGCGGATGGGAATTCTTCCCGGCTGTCCCTGGCGATGGGGCTGAGCAAGCGCGATGACCGGCCGCTCGGGGTGGCCGTCCGCACCTACTACACGAGCCCGCGGCACGACGACGACTACCTCGAGTCATGGCTGGACCTGTGGGACGGGCCGCGGCAGCTGCCGGGCTACGGCTGGATCTTCGGCATGGGCGACGGCACCAGCAACGTGGGGCTCGGCATGCTCAACACGTCGGACTCGTTCGGCAACGTTGACTACCGGGACCTGCTGCGCCGGTGGCTGGCCGGGCTGCCGGCCGAATGGGGCTACGTCGAGGAGAACCGCACCCAGCCCATCCGGGGGGCTGCCCTGCCGATGGGCTTCAACCGCACCCCGCATTACACCCGGGGGCTGCTGCTCGCCGGGGACGCGGGGGGCATGGTGAACCCCTTCAACGGCGAGGGCATCCCCTACGCCCTGGAGTCCGGGGAGCTCGCCGGCCGGTTCATCGCCCAGGCGCTGGCCCGGCCCGACGCCGCCGGGGCCGAGCGGGTGCTGATGGCTTACCCGCAGGCGCTCAAGGCCGCCTACGGCGGCTACTACACTCTCGGGCGCAGGTTCGTTCAGGCGATCGGCAATCCGAAGGTCATGCAGTTCGCGACCAAGCACGGGATGCCGCGCCCGGCGCTGATGAGGATCACCCTGAAGTTGCTGGCCAACCTCACCGAGCCGCGCGGGGGCCATGCGACGGACCGGGTGATTCATGCACTGTCTAAGATGACGCCGGCGGCGTAGGCATTTCATCCTGCCTCGTAGCCGAAACGCACACATGGAGAAGGGGAAAGGAGGCGCCTCATGCTGAGCTTGTACGTTCCGATCCTGGTACTCGCCGGGCTGGCCGCCGTCTTCGCGATCTTCTCGCTCGGGCTGGGGGCCTTCACCGGCCCGAAGCGCTGGAACCGGGCGAAACTCGAGGCGTACGAGTGCGGGATCGAGCCGACCCAGCAGCCGGGCAGCAGCCGGTTCCCGGTGAAGTACTACCTGACGGCGATGCTGTTCATCCTCTTCGACATCGAGATCGTGTTCCTCTACCCGTGGGCCGTGGCGTACGACAACCTCGGCGCCTTCGGCCTCGTCGAGATGGTGCTCTTCATCGTCACCGTTCTGGTCGCGTACGCCTACGTATGGCGGCGCGGCGGTCTGGAGTGGGACTAGCCGATGGGTGTCGAAGAAAAGCTGCCGAGCGGGATCCTGCTCACCACGGTCGAGAAGGTGGCCGGTTACGCGCGGAAGAGTTCGGTCTGGCCGGCCACCTTCGGCCTGGCCTGCTGCGCGATCGAGCTGATGCAGACCGGCGGCCCGCGGCATGACCTGGCCCGGTTCGGCATGGAGCGGGCCTCCAACACGCCGCGCCAGGCCGACCTGATGATCGTGGCCGGCCGGGTCAGCCAGAAGATGGCGCCGGTGCTCCGGCAGATTTACGACCAGATGGCCGACCCCAAGTGGGTCATCTCGATGGGCGTGTGCGCCTCCAGCGGCGGCATGTTCAATAACTACGCGATCGTGCAGGGCGTGGACCACGTCGTGCCGGTGGACATCTACCTGCCGGGGTGCCCGCCCCGGCCGGAAATGCTGCTCGACGCGATCGTGAAGCTGCACGACAAGATCCAGAACATGAAGCTGGGCGTGAACCGTGAGCATGAAGTGACCGAGCTGGAACAGGCCCGGCTGCGCCGGCTGCCGCTGACCGCCAGCCTGGCGGGCGGCCAGTCACACAACCCGGCGGGCGGCCCCACGATGCTGGGCACCCCCGGGCTCGCTACGCCAGCACCGGGGGCGCCGCCGGCCGAGGCGGGAGCAGCCGGTGAGTGAGAAGACCCCACCCAACGAGCCCGAACCTGACGAGGCGGCGCTGGCGGGCCGGGAGCGCCTGAACGAGCAGGTGGTCCGGACCGGCATGTTCGGCACCCAGACCACCGGGGACACCTCCGGCTACGGCGGCCTGCAGGTCCGGCGGGCCCCGCCGCCCTTCACACCGCGGCCCTACGGCTCGTACTTCGACGAGGTCGCCGACGCGCTGACTGCCCGCCTGGAGGCGGATGGCGGCGGCTTCGACGAGGCCGTGGAGCGGGTCATCGTCGACCGCGGCGAGCTCACCCTGCACGTCCGCCGGGAGCACCTGGTCGCGGTGGCCCGGCTGCTGCGCGACGAGCCGCCGCTCGCGTTCGAGCTGTGCGGTGGCGTGTCCGGAGTGCACTACCTCGCCGACGTGGGCCGAGAGCTGCATGCGGTGTACCACCTGGTGTCGATTACGCACAATCGCCGGCTGCGGCTCGAGGTGAGCGTGCCCGACGCCGACCCGCACGTGCCCTCCGTGGTGAGCGTCTACCCGACCTGCAACTGGCACGAGCGCGAGACCTGGGACTTCTTCGGCATCGTTTTCGACGGGCATCCCGCGCTGACCAGGATCGAGATGCCGGACGACTGGAAGGGCCACCCGCAGCGGAAGGACTACCCGCTGGGCGGGATCCCAGTCGAGTACCGCGGCGCCACCGTGCCGCCGCCGGATGAGCGGAGGTCGTACACGTGACCACCCAGGCGAGCGGGATGGGAGGGCCAGCCGCGGACGGCGCCCCCGCGGACGGCACAGGCGAAGGCACCGAGGGGCGCGTTTACAACGTGGCCGGGGGGGACTGGGACGAGGTCGTCCGGGCCCTGCAGGACGGCGCCGACCAGGAGGACACCGAGCACCTCGTCGTCAACATGGGCCCGCAGCACCCGTCCACGCACGGCGTGCTGCGCTTGGTGCTGACGCTGGACGGGGAGACCGTCACCGAACTCCGGCCGGTCATCGGGTATCTGCACACCGGCATCGAGAAGAGCATGGAGTTCCGCACCTGGACGCAGGGCGTCACGTTCTGCACTCGCGCGGATTACCTCGCGCCCATCTTCAACGAAACGGTGTACTGCCTCGCGGTCGAGAAGCTGCTCGGGGTGGAGGCGGAGGTGCCCGAGCGGGCCAGCATCCTGCGGGTCATGATGATGGAGCTGAACCGGATCGCCTCGCACATGACGGCGATCGGCACGTTCGGCCTGGAACTCGGGGCCACCACCGTGTTCCTCTATGCGGTGCGCGAGCGTGAGCGGATCCTCGACCTGTTCGAGCTGATCACCGGGCTGCGGATGAATCACGCCTACGTACGCCCGGGCGGGGTGTCGCAGGACCTGCCGCGAGGTGCCCTCGACGCGATCCGCGAGTTCCTCGGCCGGATGCCTCACCAGCTGGCTGAGCTGCGCTCGCTGATGGACGCCAACCCGCTCTACCTGGCCCGGACGAAGAACGTCGCCTACCTGGACCTGGCGGGCTGCATGGCGCTGGGGGTGACCGGCCCGCTGCTGCGCGGCACCGGGCTGCCCTGGGACCTGCGGAAGAGCCAGCCGTACTGCGGCTACGAGACGTACGACTTCGAGGTGCCCACCCAGGACACCTGCGATGCCTACGGCCGGTACCTGGTCCGCGTCGACGAGTGCGACGAGTCCCTGAAGATAATCGAGCAGGCCAGTGACCGGCTGGCCGGGCCGAGGCCGGAGAACGACCCGGTGATGATCAGTGACCCGAAGATCGGCTGGCCGGCCAAGCTGGCCCTGGGCGGCGACGGCCTCGGCAACTCACCGGATCACATCGCGCACATCATGGGCCAGTCGATGGAAGCGCTGATCCACCACTTCAAGCTGGTCACCGAGGGATTCCGGGTGCCCGTGGGCCAGGTGTACACCGCTGTGGAGTCGCCCCGCGGCGAACTGGGCTGCCACGCGGTCAGCGACGGCGGGACCCGGCCGTACCGGGCGCACTTCCGCGACCCGTCGTTCACCAACCTGCAGGCCGTCGCGGCCATGGCCGAGGGTGGCATGATCGCCGACGTGATCCCGGCCGTGGCCAGCATTGACCCCGTTATGGGAGGCGTAGACCGTTGATTGATCAGCGTGAGGGTGCGCGGCAGTCGCCTGGCATTGACGCTGCGCTGGCCATGGGAGGCGTAGACCGGTAATGGCGCTGTCGCAGGAGGCGCGCGCCCGGCTGGAGCCGGACGCCGCACAGATCATCGGCCGCTACCCGGTGTCGCGGTCGGCGCTGCTGCCGCTGCTGCACCTGATGCAGGCCGAGGAGGGCTACCTCACCGAGGACGGCCTCGAGTTCTGCGCTGAGCAACTGGGGCTGACCAAGGCGGAGGTCACCGCGGTGGCCTCCTTCTACACCATGTACAAGCACCACCCCGTGGGTGACTACCACGTCGGGGTCTGCACCAACTCCCTGTGCGGGGTCATGGGCGGCGACGCCATCCTGGCTGACCTGGAAGACCACCTGGGCATCGGCGACGACGAGACGACGCCCGACGGCAAGGTCAGCCTGGAGCACCTGGAATGCAACGCCGCCTGCGACTACGCGCCGGTGGTGATGGTCAACTGGGAGTTCTTCGACAACCAGACCCCCCAGTCCGCGCGGAACCTGGTCGATGGCCTGCGGTCCGGCCCGGAGGGCATCTCGCCCACCCGCGGCGCGCCCCGGCTGTGCACCTGGAAGCAGGCGTCCCGGATCCTGGCCGGGTTCCCCGATGACCAGGCCGCCGGGGGCAACACGGCCGGCGAGCCCTCCCTGGCCGGCCTGAACGTCGCCGAGGAGCAGGGCTGGACGCCCGGCGACGACCCGGCCGGTACGGGGAGTTCCGGACCATCAGGATCCGGAGGATCCCCGCGGCGCGCCGCGGCGCCGCGGCCCACGAGCGGGAACGGGAACGGGAAGACCAAGTGACTACTGTGCTGACCCCGGAGCTCACCGCGTTCTGGGACGAGCCCGGCTCGTTCACCCTCGCGGCCTACAAGCGCCACGGCGGGTACGTGGCCCTGCCCAAGGCCCTGGCCATGCAGCCGGACGAGGTCGTCCAGACCATGAAGGACTCCGTGCTGCGCGGCCGCGGCGGGGCCGGCTTTCCCACCGGCCTGAAGTGGGGGTTCATCCCGAAGGGCGGCGACAAGCCGCACTACCTGGTGGTGAACGCCGACGAGTCGGAACCCGGCGCCTGCAAGGACATGCCGACCCTGCTGAACAACCCGCAGGCGCTGATCGAGGGCATCGTGATCGCCTCCTACGCGATCGACGCGCACCGGGCCTTCATCTACGTGCGCGGCGAGGTACTGCACGTGATCCGCCGGCTCCACTTCGCCGTGGCCGAGGCCTACGAGGCCGGGTACCTCGGCACCGACATCCTCGGCTCCGGGTTCGACCTCGAGGTGGTCGTGCACTCCGGGGCGGGTGCCTACATCTGCGGCGAGGAAACCGCGCTGCTCGACTCGCTGGAGGGCTACCGCGGCCAGCCCCGGCTGAAGCCGCCGTTCCCGGCGGTCGCCGGGCTCTACGCCTGCCCCACGGTGGTCAACAACGTCGAGTCCATCGCGACCGTGCCCTACATCCTCAGCCACGGGGCCGGGGACTTCGCGTCCTACGGCACCGAGAAGTCCAAGGGCTTCGGCATCTTCTCGCTGTCCGGGCACGTTACCCGGCCCGGCCAGTACGAGGCGCCGCTCGGCGTCACGCTGCGCACGCTGCTGGACCTGGCCGGCGGTATGCGGTCCGGGCACCGGCTGAAGTTCTGGACCCCGGGTGGCTCGTCCACCCCGCTGTTCACCGACGAGCACCTGGACGTGCCGCTGGACTACGAGTCGGTGGCCAAGGCCGGGTCGATGCTCGGCACCCGCTCGATCCAGCTTTTCGACGAGACGACCTGCGTGGTCCGCGTGGTGCTGCGCTGGATCAAGTTCTACGAGCACGAGTCCTGCGGCAAGTGCACGCCGTGCCGCGAGGGCAGCTGGTGGGTGGTCCAGCTCCTCGAGCAGCTGGAGCGGGGCGAGGGCAGCGAGGCTGACCTGGACAAGCTCCTCGATATCTGCGGCAACATCACCGGACGCGCGTTCTGCGCGCTGGGCGACTCGATCGAGGCCCCGGTGAGGTCGTCCATCCGGTACTTCAAGGACGAGTACCTCGAGCACCAGCGGCACGGCGGCTGCCCGTTCGACCCGGCCGCGTCAACGCTATTTGCCATGGAGTCCGCCTGATGACCGTGCAGCCGAACCAGCCCGCCGAGCCGGCCGGCCCCTCCCCGGCGCCCGCGGCGCCCGCCACCACGGGGCCAGGCCCGGCCACCCTGGCCAGGCCGGCGGACGGGGTCACCGTCACCATCGACGGGTTCGAGATCACTGTGCCCAAGGGGACCCTGGTGATCCGGGCCGCGGAGCAGCTCGGCATCCAGATCCCCCGGTTCTGCGATCACCCGCTGCTCGACCCGGTCGGCGCCTGCCGGCAGTGCCTGGTGCACATCGAGGGCCAGCCCAAGCCGCCGGCCTCCTGCACCACGACCTGCACCGAGGGCATGGTGGTGCACACCCAGCTGACCTCGCCCGTGGCCGAGAAGGCGCAGCGCGGCATGATGGAGCTGCTGCTGGTCAACCACCCGCTCGACTGCCCCATGTGCGACAAGGGCGGCGAGTGCCCGCTGCAGAACCAGGCCATGTCCACTGGGCAGGGAGAGACCCGGTTCGACGGCGTGAAGCGGACCTTCCCGAAGCCGATCGCGCTGTCCACGGAGGTGCTGCTCGACCGCGAGCGGTGCATCCAGTGCGCCCGGTGCACCAGGTTCGCCGAGCAGATCGCCGGCGACCCGCTGATCGAGCTGCTCGAGCGCGGGCCGCAGGAGCAGGTGGGCGTGGCCGAAGGCGCGCCGTTCGACTCCTACTTCTCCGGCAACACCGTGCAGATCTGCCCGGTCGGCGCGCTGACCAGTGCGGCCTACCGGTTCCGGGCCCGGCCGTTCGACCTGGTGTCGGAGCCGAGCGTGTGCGAGCACTGCGCGGCGGGCTGCCGCCAGCGCACCGATTACCGGCGCGGCGCGATCACCCGGCGGCTGGCCGGCAGCGACCCGCAGGTCAACGAGGAATGGAACTGCGACAAGGGCCGCTGGGCGTTCACCTACGCCACCCAGCCGGACCGGCTCAACGGCCCGCTGGTACGCAACGCGGACGGTGTCCTGGCCCCGGCCTCCTGGCCCGACGCCTTCGCGGCCGCGGCCCGCGGGCTGGCGGCGGCGCACGGCCGGGCCGGCGTGCTGACCGGCGGGCGGCTGACCGCCGAGGATGCCTACGCCTACGCCAAGTTCGCCCGCGTGGCGCTGGGCACCAATGACATCGACATGCGGGCCCGCCCGCACTCGGCCGAGGAAACGGAGTTCCTCGCGGCGAACGTGGCCGGCCGGGACATCGAGGTCAGCTACACCGACCTGGAACGGGCGCCCGTGGTCCTGCTGGCCGGGTTCGAGCCCGACGACGAGTCCCCCATCGTCTTCCTGAGGCTGCGCAAGGCGGCCCGGGCGGGCACCCTGACCGTGTACTCCATCGCCCCGCTGGCCAGCCGCGGGCTGACCCGGATGTCCGGGGTGCTGCTGCCCACCGTCCCGGGGGGCGAGGCCGCCGCCCTGGGCAGCCTGATCAGCGGCACCGGACTGGATGACGCGGGCCGCGCGGCCAAGGACGCCCTGGCGGCCGACGGCGCCATCATCCTGGTCGGGGAGCGGCTCGCGGAAGTGCCCGGGGCGCTCAGCACCGCCGACCGGCTGGCCCGGGCGACCGGGGCCCGGCTGGCCTGGATACCCCGGCGGGCGGGTGAGCGGGGCGCCATCGAGGTGGGCGCGCTGCCGAACCTACTGCCCGGCGGGCGCCTGGCCGCCAGCTCGCAGGCGCGGGTGGAGATCGCCCGGGCCTGGGGCGTGGCGTCCCTGCCCCCGCTGCCCGGCCGGGACACCACGCAGATCCTGGCCGCCGCGGCCGCGGGCGGTATCGACGCGCTGGTGATCGCCGGCGTGGACCTGGATGACCTGCCCGATCCGGAAGCGGCCCGCGCCGCGCTGGAGGCCACCCCGTTCGTCGTCAGCCTGGAACTGCGGCCGAGCGCGGTCACCGACCGCGCCGACGTGGTGCTCCCGGTGGCGGCGGTCGCGGAGAAGCCGGGCACGTTCGTGAACTGGGAAGGACGGCCCGGCACGTTCAAGGCGGTGCTGGACGTCCCGGGCGTGGAATCCGACCTGCACGTGCTGCGCCGGATCGCCGACGAGATGGATGTGCACCTGGGCCTGCCCGACGCCGCGGCCGCCCGCCAGGAACTCGCGGCGCTGGGCGTGGTGGGGGGGCCGGCCACCGGGGTGAGCACGGCGGAGACCGCGCAGGGCGCCCCCCTCGCCTCGGCGCGGGATACCGGGCCGCCGGAGCCTGGGACGGGCGAGGCCGTCATCGTGACCTGGCACCAGCTACTGGACGCGGGGCGCATGCAGGATGGGGAGCCCTTCCTGGCTGGCACGGCCCGGCCGGTGGTGGCCCGCATGTCCGCGGCGACCGCGGCGGAGGCCGGGACCTCGGACGGCGGTAAGGTCACTGTGGCCAACGCGCGCGGCTCACTGACCCTGCCGGTCGAGGTGGCCGTCATGCCGGACCGGGTGGTGTGGCTGCCGACCCGGTCGGCGGGATCCGAGATCCGCCGCGAGCTCGCGGCCGGACACGGCAGCCTGGTGACCCTGAGGAGTGCCGAATGAGTGGCCTGGCCAGCGCGGCCCACCCGGGCCTGGCGGCGGCTGATCCGACCCTGGCCAGCTTTGACCACCAGCCCTGGTGGCTGGTGACCATCAAGGTCCTGTTCGTCTTCCTCTTCCTGATGCTCAT
Source organism: Actinomycetes bacterium (assembly GCA_025964635.1). Lineage (GTDB taxonomy): Bacteria > Actinomycetota > Actinomycetes > Streptosporangiales > Streptosporangiaceae > RYN-230. Next base: position 12,418 of record JAOPYP010000763.1, read on the forward strand.
GACGCTGTTCGCGATCTGGGCCGAGCGCCGGGTCATCGGCCGGATGCAGCAGCGGCCGGGACCGAACCGGGCCGGGCCGTTCGGCCTGCTCCAGTCGCTCCTGGACGGCATCAAGCTGCCGCTGAAGGAAGACATCGTCCCGACTCACGTGGACAAGCTGCTGTTCTGGCTGGCCCCCGCGATCTCGGTGATCCCCGCGTTCGTCAGCTTCGCGATCATCCCGTTCGGCCCCGAGGTCTCGATCTTCGGCGTGCAGACCCCGCTGCAGCTCGCCGACCTGCCCGTAGCCGTCCTGCTCGTGCTGGCCATGAGCTCGATGGCGGTCTACGGGATCGTGCTGGCGGGCTGGGCGTCCGGCTCCCCGTACCCGCTGCTCGGCGGGCTGCGCGCGTCGGCCCAGGTGATCAGCTACGAGATCGCGATGGGTCTGTCCTTCGTTGCGGTCTTCCTGTACTCCGGCTCGCTGTCCACCACCGCCATCGTGGCCAAGCAGTCGGGGGCCAACACCGAGTTCCACCTGTTCGGCGCGATCCTGCACTGGCCGTCCTGGTATGCGGTGCTGCTGTTCCCGTCCTTCGTGATCTACGTGATCACCATGGTCGGCGAGACCAACCGGCTGCCGTTCGACCTGCCCGAAGGCGAGGGCGAGCTGGTCGGCGGCTTCCACACCGAGTACTCCTCGCTCAAGTTCGCCCTGTTCTACCTGGGCGAGTACATCAACATGACCACGGTCGCCGGGCTGGCCAGCACCCTGTTCCTCGGGGGCTGGCGGGCCCCCTGGCCGATCAGCGTGTGGCCGGACGCGAACACGGGCTGGTACCCGCTGCTGTGGTTCCTGACCAAGGTGCTGCTCGTGCTGTTCTTCTTCGTGTGGCTGCGCGGCACGCTGCCCCGGATCCGCTACGACCAGCTGATGCGGTTCGGCTGGAAGGTGCTCATCCCGGTCTCGCTGGTCTGGATCCTGGTCATCGCGACCATCCGGGTCTGGCGGACGCACGGCGGCAGCCCGGCCGTCTACACGGTGGCCGGCCTGCTGGTCGTCGCGCTGCTCACGCTGCTGTTCATGGGCGACGCGGCCGCGCAGCGGCGCGCCCAGGCCGCCGAGGAGGCGGCCGCCCAGGCCGGCCTGCCCGTGCGCCCGGGAGGAACCGCAGGCGAGCCTGGTCCCGCCGGCGGCGGCCCGGGCTTCCCGGTTCCGCCGATGGATCTGCCGCACTACCACGGGGTCGGGGTGGATGTTTCCCCCTCGGAGATCACCCCGGAGGAGTCCGGTGAGTCCCGGGCCACGACGAAGGAGGTGACCGGTGCCTGAGTTCCTGGGCCCCATCAAAGGATTCGGGACCACCTTCCGGACGATGTTCGAGAAGGTTGACACCGTCCAGTACCCCGAGGAAAAAAACCCGACCGCGCCCCGTTTCCACGGCCGTCACCAGCTCAACCGCTGGCCGGACGGCCTGGAGAAGTGCATCGGCTGCGAGCTGTGCGCCTGGGCCTGCCCGGCGGACGCGATCTACGTAGAAGGCGGCGACAACACGCCGGAGGAGCGGTACTCCCCCGGCGAGCGGTACGGCGCCGTCTACCAGATCAACTACCTGCGCTGCATCCTCTGCGGGCTGTGCGTGGAAGCCTGCCCCACCCGGGCGCTGACCATGACCAACGAGTACGAGATCGCGGA
>JAOPYP010000810.1 GCA_025964635.1 Actinomycetes bacterium
ACCGCGATCCGGGGCAGATCCGTCCAGGCTTGCACGATCACGTAGCGGGGCTGCCAGGCCGGGCCGAACTGGGCATTGAACCGGAGCAGGTTGTCCAGCTGCAGGGCCAGGATGCCCTTCAGCCGCAGCAGTGCCCGGCGCTGCAGGCGCTGCATGCGCGGCAGATCGGCCTTGGCGGCGAGCAGGCCGGCAAACGGGGAGAAGTTCAGCGAGACGTGCGTGTGTCCCCGGTCGCGGGCCCAGGAGACTGTTTCCGTGATGAGCCAGGCGGTGAGGCCGTTCGGCGCGTCCCGCCGCCGCGGCATGGTGGACAGCGACAGCGACCGGCTCGGCGGGCACACCGCCAGGTGCAGGAAGCCGCTGATCCGGCCCTGCTCGTCGCGCCCGATCACGAAGACGGCGTCGTCGCCGTCCAGGCGGAACAGGCTGTCGAGTTCCATGCTGAAGCCCTTACGGACCCCGCCCCGGAGCCAGGCGTGTTCGACCGCGGCCAGTTCGGCCTGGAGCGCGGGAGGCACGTCCCCGGCCAGCACCACCTCGGCACGGAATCCTCTGCGCTCCAGCCGGTGCACGGCCTGCCTGGCGGCCCGCATGGACCGGCCGTCGAGCGAGAAGCTCTGCGTCTCGATGACCGCCTCGTCACCGTGGTAGAGCGGGTGCAGGTCCCGGTCCCGGTAGGTCTGGAGCAGCCGGTCCGAGGCACCCATGACCGCGGTGCGCCAGCCACGCGCCTCGGCATGGGCCAGGAAGCGATCGACTGACGGGCCCGCCTCGTCCGGAGGCCCGACCGGATCACCGCTGATCAGGGCGACGCCGCGGATGACCCGGTAGGCGATAAGCGTCTGCCCGGTGAGGAACCATTCCTTATCGGAGCGCAGGGCGAACGGGGCCAGGGTGTCCCCGCCCCACGCCCGCACGATGGCCGACGCCTGTTCCCGGCGCCGTACGTCCGGGAACAGGCGCTGCCGCCACGGACGCATCCACACGGTCGCCGCCCAGCACACCCCGATCGCGACGATCGACAAGACCGAGATCGGGAACCACTCGGTGAAGTCGCCGGGCAAAAGGTCAATGTCCGACGGCGACTGGCTGCCCATGGCCCGGAGCGTGTCCTGCACCGCCTCGACGGGATGAAACGGCAGGCCGGCGCTCGTCCGGTACACCCAGAGCGCGGTCACCCCGTAGACCACTGCGAACGCCAGCGTGCCGGCCAGCCGCAGCAGCGCCGAGGGCCGGGCCCCGGGATCGCCGTGCCGGGCGAAGTCATCCCGGCGGGCGATCAGGGCGATGGCCACCAGCGCAGCCACGATGGCGGCGGCGTAATTAAGCCCCCGCAGCAGTTGCAGCAGTACCGAGAGGCCGAGCAGCCCGGCCGCCAGGCCCCAGGCGCGCCGGTTGCCGCGGGCCAGCCCGCGGGAGGTGATCAGCAGCAACACGCCCGCCGGGACCAGGAGGACATGCGCGGCCGGCGACACGACCCGCTCCGCCCCCAGTTCCTGGGTCAGGTGCGGGACCAGCGCGGACACCAGGTCGATGACCCCGCCCGCGGCGACCAGCCAGGCCAGGAACCTGGGCGTCACGCCACCCGGCCGCCCGCTGCGGCCGAACAACGCCCCGCCCCCTGCGGCCAGCGCGGCCGCGATGTACACCGACGGCAATCTGGCCGCCGCCCGGAGGGCCTCGCCGGTCGGCACCTGACGGACAACCACCAGGCAGAACACGTCCACCACGAGCAGCCACACGACAGTTCCCGCGGCCAGGGTCAATCCCGCCGTGAGCCGGTCCTGCCGCATCACCCGCGCGGCCAGCCCGAGCAGCACCCCTGCGATGGCGAAGACCGCACTGTAGACGACAAGCGGAACGCCATCATGGCCAGGCATCTCATCCAGCGGCAGCGCATCAGCCACCCGCGGGCCCGGCCAGTGCGCGACGCCCGCGCGCAGCCAGTACAGCCAGCCAACTGCTACCGCCGTCACCAGCATGACCGCCCCGACGACAACGGCCGCCCGGAAGGCCATGCCCACTGATCCGCGCAGATGCTTATCCATGAGTCAGGTGATCCGATGCTGTGATGAGTGCCTGCGGCATGAACCCACGCCACAGCTGCCAGTTGTGTCTCCCCGGCGCGAGGAAGAAATGGTGCGCCACACCCAGCGTGGCCAGCTGCGCGGCGAACGCGCGGTTCTGCGGCGCCAGGGAGTCGCTGGCGCCGCTGTAGAACCAGATATAGGTGTGATCCGCGCGGGCCTGCGGAGCTACCGCGGTTATCCACGCCGAGGGACTGTTGTAGCTGCGCACGGCCGGGCTGCGGCCGAAGATGGCCGGGATCCTGTCCGCCCGCACGTAGCCGGACCAGCTTTCCAGCAGGCCGAACTGGCCGGGATGGTGCAGCCCGATGTTGAGGGCTCCGTAACCGCCTGCTGACAGGCCACCAATACCGCGCGCCGCCCCGTTCCGTATCGTCCGGTAACGCGCGTCGATCGCGTTGACCAGGTCGTGCGCGACGAAGGTCTCCCAGCCACTTCCGCCGCGGACCCCGTTGGCCCATTCCGTGTTGCCCAGCCCCAGCGACGACCGGGTACCCGTGGGCAGCACCAGGATCATCGGCTTCATCCGGCCGGCCGCGACGAGTGCCGCCTCGGCCGCGCTGACCTGGCCGACGTTGAGGTACTGCGCGGGCAGGCCGGGGAATCCGTGCAGGAGGTACAGGACCGGGTAGCGCCGCCCGGGATGACTCGCATACCCAGGCGGCAAGACAACGGTCACGGGGTCGGCGTAGCGGCCGAGCGCGGGGCTGGGCACCGTGATGTTCTGCACCGCCGGGGCAACCACGGGCACCTGCCGCGGCCCCCCCGGGCCGCGGACCACGACGCTGTGCGGCACGCTGGGGGGCGGGAAGCCCCGGTAGAGCCAGAACGTGGACACGTAGCGAACGGTCCCCAGCGCGCCTACGACCGTCAGGGCTACGAAGATCGCGGCCACCAGGAGCAGGGCAATCCGGCGCCCGCGGGCACGCACGACCCGGCCACTCGCGACGCTCCCGGGCGATCCCCCGCTTACGGTCACCGTGCCCCTTCCCTCCAGCCAGACGGTCAGTACCAACCCATAGTGCGGCGGGCGAGATGTAAGGATGATGAGAGCTCACCCGCACCGGCGGATCACCGCGACCGGGGCACCTGACGGCCACCGCCCGGACCCGGTCCATAGGCCAGCCTGGGCTGGGCCAGTACAGTAAGGGCTGGCCGGGTCCGCCCCCTGGTGCGCGTGCCCGGCCGTTCCGGGGCTTGGGCACCCGGCGGGCACAGTGATCCTGCGCGGCGAAAGAGGTGGGTGTGGAGCCAGAGCCGGGCCCCCAGCGGCGGCCACTGACACGCCAGGACAGTCACGCAGCGGAGCAGATGGTGGAGCGGGCGGCGGAACTGGCCCGCGATTCGCATGCCCGGACACGCCATGCCGCGGTGCTGGTGAGAGACGGCAGCCTGCTGGCCTGGGGAACGAACGGCGTGCCCTTTCCCGGGGAAGACCATTGCTACTGCAAGTTCGGGGAACGTGGCGATCATGACCAGTGCCGCACGCACGCAGAGCAGCGGGCGATCACGCTGGCCCGTGAGGGAGACGGCTGGCGGGGACTGCAAGGATCGAAGTTGATCTATGTGCGACTGGGGGCGGACGACTCTGTCCGGCTGGAGGATCCTCATTTCTGCGCCCGCTGCAGCCGCATGGCGCTCTCCCTGGGGGTCGCGGAATGGATCTTCGCTCTGTCGGATGGCCTGGCCAGCTACTCCTCGGCCGACTACGACAAGATCGCCCAGCTGAGTTGGTAGCGAGCGGCTAACCGCGGCAGGGAGCACGATGGGCACGGCACCCGCGCAGGACCCGGCCACGCCGGAGCATGTGGACGTACTGATCGTGGGGGCCGGCCTGTCCGGAATCGGGGCCGCCTGTCATCTGCAGACGGAGGCTCCCGGCACGTCGTATGCGATCCTCGAGGCGCGCGGGGCGAGCGGCGGGACGTGGGACCTGTTCAGGTACCCAGGGGTGCGGTCGGACTCCGACATGTACACCCTCGGTTTTCCCTTCCGTCCGTGGACGGAGCCCAGGTCGATCGTGGGCGGTGCGGAGATTCTGCGCTACCTCCGCGAGACGGCGGCGGCGTACGGCGTCGATCGCCAGATCACTTATCACGTCCGCGTCGTGCGGGCCGAGTGGTCCAGCCCGGACGCCCGCTGGACGGTGACGGTCGAGCACACCGGGTCGGGGGCGCGGACCAGGCGTACCTGCGGCTTCCTGTTCCTGTGCTCCGGCTACTACCGATACGACCGGGGATACACGCCCGCCTGGCCCGGCCAGGACAACTTCGCCGGCGTGGTCGTGCATCCCCAGCACTGGCCGGAGGGCCTCGACGTCACCGGTAAGCGGGTCGTGGTCATCGGCAGCGGCGCGACCGCCGTCACGATCGTCCCGGCACTCGCCGGGGCGGCCGCCCAGGTGACCATGCTGCAGCGCTCGCCCTCGTTCGTCCTGGCCCTGCCCGCCCGGGACCCCCTCGCTGATCTGCTTCGGAAGGTACTGCCCGAGCGCCAGGCGTACGCGGCCGTGCGCTGGAAGAACGCGCGGATAGCGACGGCGCTGTACGTCCTGTGCCGCAAGTACCCGGAACGGGCGCGCGCGGTGCTGCGCAAGGGGGTCCTCAAGCGGCTGCCGGCCGGCTACGACATTGACACCCACTTCACCCCGGCCTACCAGCCCTGGGACCAGCGCATGTGCCTGGTGCCCGACGGTGACTTCTTCGCGGCCATCCGGTCCGGACGGGCCAGCATCGCGACCGACCAGATCGAGGCGTTCACCCGGGGCGGCCTGCGGCTACATTCCGGCGCGCAGCTTGATGCCGACGTCGTCATCACCGCCACCGGGCTGAACCTGCTTCCCCTGGGGGGTATCGACCTGACTGTCGACGGCCAGCCGGTGATCATCCGGGAGCACGTCGCCTACAAGGGCATGATGCTGGAGGCCGTGCCCAACATGGCGTTCGCGATCGGCTACACCAACGCCTCCTGGACGCTCAAAGTCGACCTGGTCGCCTCCTACGTGGCCCGCATCCTGCATTTCATGAAGGAGAACGGGCATGCGACCGTCACCCCCCGGCGGCCGGCCGGGCCGATGGGCACCTCGCCGTTCATCGACATGACGTCCGGCTACTTCGAGCGGGCGCGGGCCTCTTTGCCGCTGCAGGGTGACCGGGCGCCCTGGCGGCTGCAGCAGCACTACTTCAAGGACGCGGGGCTGTTCCGGGGGCCGGTGGATGAGAAGGAACTGGAGTTCCGGCCGGCATCGATCCCGTCCGGCAGCGGATAGCGCTGTACAGGCGCCTCACCCGCGGTTACGAGGATGTGTCGCGCGGACGGTCGGGCCGCACGCCCGGCCGTGAGTCGACGCCATCGAGTACCCGGTCCCAGAGGACGTGGAACCGGAACGCGATCCAGCCGGGCCAGCCGGCGTGGGGTCCGCGCGGGTGCGGCCGGGTCGGCGCCCGGGCGAGCGCGGCGCGGTAGCCGAGGGCCAGCTGTTCGCACTCCCGGGCCGTCAGCCGCTCCTGCATCCAGGCGATCAGCGCCTGCTCGGCGGCCCGGTATTCATCCAGGCACTGTTCTATCCACCTCTCCACGGTCCCGGGCTCGCGGGCGGCGATGACGCCGTTGCCGGTGAGGTGGCATTCGAGGACGCGGAGAGCCCACCCGGTCTCCCGGGCCTCGGCCCGGCAGCGCTGGAGAAGCTGCCGGTTCTCGCCGAGCCGCCGGCCAGCGGCCGGGTAAACGGCCCGCTGCATGGCGGCGAGATGACCACTCAGCCGCGCCACCGCTCGGTAACCCCAGACCGGCGCAGCGTCGCTCCTGCTTCCCACCGCTCCCTCGTAGGTAGCCGCGACGAGCGCGCCGATAGGACCGTTAGTGCTGGCCAATGATCCATCGGGCTGATCGCCGTCCCGGGGCTCCGGGACGGCCAGGTGATCGGCTGCCTTCCCGGTGCCGGGCTGGTCACCGCCTCCGGCGGGCCGCCCGGGCCTGGACCCCCTGTTCATGGCCACGGCGATCCCCTTCCGCCTGGAAGTGCGGGACACGCGGGCCGCTGCTGCGGCGGGCGCGTACTGCGAACGTAGGCAGGGCCGCCCCGGCGCCGCGTCCCCCGCCCGGGGGAAGGCCCGGGGGGTTCTGGCCCCGTGCTGCCGGGCCAGGGCGGGTCCGGGTGGTAGCAGCCGTCCTGGCCCTGCGGGCCGGGTAATCCTCATCCGTACCGGGTGATGCAGCGCTGGGCCCGGTCCGCGACCGTGGCATCATGCCCCGTCTGGCGGACAATGACCCGTTTCCCAGGGGTGCCTGCTGACCGGGGTCCTGGCTGCGGCGTCCGCCCACTCGTCCGTCCAGCCGACCGCCGAGACGTTCAGCGGGTTCATGGATCACGTGGCCCAGGGATTCGAGGCGCTGGGCGCGGCGGTCCTGGTCGTCGGCATCCTGTGGTCCTTCGTGCTGGCCGCGGTGGCGTGGCGCCGGTCAGGCCATGCGGCCAGGGGGTATGTGGCGCTGCGGGCGGCGTTCGGCGGGACGCTGCTGCTCGGGCTGGAAGTCCTGGTGGCGGCCGACCTGGTCCGGACGGTCGCCGTCGCCCCGACCCTCGATAACGTCCTCGTCCTCGGGCTGATCGTGCTGATCAGGACGGTCCTGAGCTTCTCGCTGGAGACCGAGATCGAGGGTGTCGCGCCGTGGCGGCGAGCGCAGATGAGCGGGGTGGGGGGCATCCGCCAGGCCACGTCCACCGCGCTGAGGCCGCGCCCCGGCCCGTCCCCTGATTGACATACAGCCAAACGATCAGCAGGTGGGGCTGACCGGCCCGGCAGTTTGGCCAGGCCAGCCGGGGGCAGTTGCTGCCCGTCGGAAGCGGGTGGTCGCGGTGAATCCAGTCGAGCGGGTGATCCGCAGGATAGACGCGACCCAGCAGCGCTTCACGCCGACGGCCTTCGTGTTCGCGGTGTTCAAGAAGTACGGCGACGACAACGGCGGCGTCCTGGTCGCGAACCTCGCGTACTCCAGCTTCATCGCGCTGTTCCCCCTGCTGCTGGTCCTGGTGACCGTGCTGGGGCTGGCCGCCTCGATCGACGCGTCCTTCCGTCAGACCGTCATCGACGGCGTGGCCAGCCAGGTCCCGCAGATCGGCACCCAGCTGACCGAGAACGTGCATGAGCTCCGCCGGTCCAGCGTCATCGGGCTGGTCGTGGGCATGGTCGGCCTGGTCTGGGGCGCCTCGGGGCTGGCCCAGGCCGGCCTGTTCACGATGGAGCAGGTGTGGAACCTGCCCGGTCCCGCCCGGCCCGGGTACTTCCAGCGGCTTGGCCGGGCCATGGAGTTCATCGGCGTGCTCGGCGTGGGTGTCGTTCTCACCACCCTGCTGGCCGCCCTCAACACGTACGGCCAGAAGGCCGTGATCTTCGTCGTCCTGGCCGAGGTGGCCGCCGCCCTGGTCAACGTGGGCATGTACCTCATTTCCTTCCGCGTGCTCACCCCCAAGGGCATCCCGGCCCAGAGGCTGATACCGGGGGCGGTGGCGGGCGGGATCGCCTGGACCGTGCTCCAGATCGTCGGCACCTACCTGGTCCACCACTTCCTGCACAGCAACTCCGTCTACGGCTACTTCGCGACCGTGCTCGGCCTGGTGGCCTACATCAACGTGGCCGTGCAGATCACCGTGTACGCGGCCGAGATCAATGTGGTACTGGCCCGGCGGCTCTGGCCGCGCTCCATCGTCCAGCCGCCGCTCACCGAGGCTGACCGGGCCAGCATGGCGCTGCAGGCGCTGCAGAACCAGCGGCGCGAGGAACAGCACATCGAGGTGTCCTTCGACGACCGGCCGCCGGGCGACCCGGTGCCGGACAGCACCCCCCAGACGCCCGCGGAGGTCGCCCCGCCCGCGCCAGCGCAGGTACCGGAACCAGCCGCACCAGCCGCGGAGCAGAACGGCAGCCCCCCTGGTCCAGAGGGTCCTGAGGCCGCAGCACCGGCCCGCTCTATCCGGCCAGCGGATTAATTAAGCGCATTTCCGGTGCTGAATGCGGGCGAGTTTCCCGAATAGTGAGCGTTATTCAGAACCGGCGAGCGAGCCTGGGCCGTCACACCCGGGCGAGCGGCCGGTGCCGGTGGTCCTGAATTACGCGAGCTTCTGAATAAGACGCAGTGATCCAGGAGTTTGCCGGGCGATCTGCCTGCGCATACTCCTGCGTGATGCCATCTACGGGGGAGCGGGATAATCGTGTTCAGTATCGTCGCACGCGTGCGCTCGCAGTGCCGGACAATTGTCCGTAAGGGCCATTTCGTGCCGCGGGCACCAGCCGGAACCAAAGCCGCGGGCGCTGCCCTGCTGGCCGCCGGCGTCGCAGCGTCCGGGGTGATGGCCGGGGGTGCGGCCGCCACCGCGGCCACCCGGCCGGGCCCCCACTCGAACCCCCCGCCCGCCTACGCGCGGACCCTCACCGTGACCAGGCTCAGCAACGCCGGGCCGGGATCGCTGCGGGCCGCGATCACCACGGCCAACACCAGCCTGCCGGGCCGTTCCACGCTGATCAGGTTCGCGGTCCGCGGCACGATCACGCTGTCCGGCGACCTGCCCGGGATATCCCGGTACGTGACCATCGACGGGACGACGGCTCCCGGCTACGCCCACGGCGCCCCGGTGGTGGAAATCGACTGCCACGGGCAGGCGGGGCTGGACTTCGCCCCGGGTTCCTCCGGCTCACGACTGCTGGCCCTCGCGGTGGACAACGCCGCCGGGGACGGGGTCACGCTGGAGGCCAGCAACATCACCCTCGACGGTAACTACATCGGGCTCAACCTGGCCGGGGCCGCGTCCGGCAACCACGGGGACGGGGTGTTCGTGTCGCGGTCGTCGGTCGGGAACACGATCGGGGAGAATCCGGCCCTGAAGGCCGGGGCGGTCTCGAACGTCATCTCCGGCAACCAGGGGAACGGCATCACGCTGGGGTCGCTCAACACCGTGCAGGACAACCGCATCGGGACCAACCCGGCCGGCACGGCGGGCATCCCCAACCGCGACAACGGCATCCGCATCGTCGGGCGCTCGTACGCCAACGAGATCGGCGGTACCGCGTTCGTGAATCCCGCCACCGGCCAGGCCAACAACCCGACCGGCACCAAGGGCACCGTGACACCCGTCTTCGTGGTCCCGCCGCTGGGCAACCTTATTTCCTCTAACGGTTTTAATGGCGTGCTCATCGACGACGGCGCGGGACACAACCAGCTCAACGGGAACTTCATCGGCACCACCGCCACCGGCGACGCCAGCCTCGGGAACGGCGCCAACGGGGTGTGGATCGACTCGGCGAATTACAACTCGCTGGTCGGCTGCAAATTCGTGAACAACCCGTTCGTGTACTACAACGTCGTCAGTGGCAACCGGCAGAACGGGCTGCGCGTCACCAACGCCAAGGGCACGGTCGTGCAGGGCAACTTCTTCGGCACCGGCGCCAACAACACGGCCATCGTGCGCAACCGGCTGGACGGCATCCTGGTCGAGGGGTCCTCGTCCGACACCCAGGTGGGCGGGGTGATCCCGCTGGGGAACGTGTCCGCGGGCAACGGCCGCAACGGCATCGAGGTCACCGGCACAGCCAGCGGATTCACCACGTTCAACACCTTCGGCGGCCTGCTGGCCTTCAAGGGCGCCGCACCGAACGGCCGGGACGGCCTGCTGGTCACGGCCACCGGGGGGAACAACCTGGTCCGCACCAACGTGTTCTCCGGTAACCGCCGCAACGGCATCGAGCTGGGCGGTAACGCGTCCGGGGTCACCGTGGACCCGGACATCGCCGGCCTGAACACCAAGGGCAACGCCGTGCTGCCCAACGGCGGGGACGGGCTGCGGATCGACGGCACCGCGCACGGCAACATCATCGGCGGCACGCTCCGCTCGGTCATCCCGCAGGACACGTTCTCCGGGAACGCCGGCTACGGCGTGGCCATCTCCGCCGGGGCGCACGACAACCAGGTATTCACCAGCTTCATCGGCACCGAGTTGCTGGGCCTGTCGGCGCTGGGCAACCAGAAGGGCGGCGTCCTGCTCACCGGGCACGCACGCGCCAACGTGATCGGCGCCATCAACCTGAGGCCGGCCAACCTGATCAGCGGCAACAACGGCATCGGCGTCCTGCTCCGGGCCGGCACGACCCAGAACCTGGTGATCAACAACTACATCGGCCTGGGCCGCCGGGGCCACCGGCTGCCTAACACCGGCCGCCCGGTCGTGAACAACGGCTCGGGCAACATCATCCGGGGCAACCGGACCTGACGCACGGCGGCCGGCCGCCTGGGGCGAGTGGGTGCCTCAGGCGGCGGCCAGCACGCCCACCCGGCGCTGGGCGGTCAGCCGGCTGCCGGACGTGCCGACGTAGCTGCCCGAGGTCGGCGCCACGTCGCTGTAGTCCCGGCCGGCCGCGATCGTGACGTAGCTGCTGCCCGCCCGCCGGCCGTGGCAGGGATCGAACGGCACCGCGATCGCGTCCCGGCCGCGGGGCACCACGACCTCCACCCAGGCGTGCGTGCCGCCCTGGCCGATCAGGTGCCCGGACACGTACCGGGCCGGCAGCCCCACCAGGTGGCACAGGGCCAGCATCACGTGGGCCATGTCCTGGCAGACGCCGCGGCCGCCGGCCAGCGCCTCGGCGGCCGTCGTGCGCACCGAGGTGACCCCGTCGGCGTACTCCAGCGAGGCGTGCACCAGGTCACAGATCCATTCCGCCCGGTCCAGCGGGGCCACGGCGCGGGACGGCAGGCGGGCTGCCAGGTCGGCGAGCCGGTCATCGGCCGCGGTCAGCCGGGTCGGGGACAGCAGCGCCGGGCTGTGCAGCGCGTCGAGCGGCAGCACGGCCGGGCCGTCGCGCCGGATCCGCTCGACGATGGCGGTCAGCCGGAACTCCACGGCCCGCGCCACGTGCTCGGCCCGCAGCCAGGTCACCACGTTGCCGCGGGAGTCCTGGCGCACCCGGCGCCGGGCCTGGGCGCCTGCCACCTCGAGCTGGCAGGCCCGGCGGTGCTGGCCGCCGTGCCGGGCGGGCGGCACGATGACCAGCCGCTGCCGCACCGACTGCACCGGCGTGTCGTATTCGTAGCGGAAGCTCTGCTCGATGACATAGGTCACCCGCCGGGCGGCGTCCAGGTCCACGTCCCGGTGATCGAGCAACCGGGACCCGTGCTGCGGGGACCCGTGCCGCAGGAACTGCTGCAGCTGGGGATCGAGTGTCATCCGGGCGCCTCCTCAGCCTGAACCACCATCGATTCCAGGACCGGGCCGCCGAACGTCGTGGCCATGGCCACGTCCGACGCGTCACGTCCCCGGCCGATCACCACCCGGCCCTTGCGGCGCATGTTGTTCCGGGGGTCGAAGGTCCACCAGCGCTGGCCGAGCCAGACCTCCATCCAGGCGGCGAAGTCCATCGGCGCCGGGTCGGGTGGCACGTCCATGTCGGGCAGGTACCCGAAGACGTAGCGGGCCGGGATGTTCAGCGCCCGGCAGAACGAGATGGCCAGGTGGGTGAAGTCCCGGCACACGCCCCGGCCCGCCGCGTTCACGTCCGCGGCGGTGGACAGCGGGGTGCTGCTGCCGTAGCTGAACTCCAGGTGCCCGTGCACGTAGTCGCAGATGGCCTGAACCCGGCGGTAGCCCGGGGGCAGCGTGCCGAACCGCGACCATGCCTCATCCCCCAGCACGTCAGGCAGGCAGTACCGGCTGGGCAGCGTATAGATCAACGTGTCGTCGGGCAGTGCGTCGGGCGGGGCTTCGGCGGCGTCCTCATCCGCGTCCTCGGTGGCGTCGGGAACGCCGGCTGCCGCGTGATAGCCGACGCTGGACCGGCCCGCGGGGAGCACGGCCCGGGCACACGGGTTGCCGTACAGGTCGGTATAGCTGTGCAGCTTCATGGGAGGCTGCACCGACCAGCGCTCGTGGTCCAGGACAACGTACGCCGACCCGCGCGGCTGCACCTGGAAGACGACCGGCGTGTCGATCGCGGCCAGGTAGGCGAAATCGCATCCCACCTCAATACGCCGCCGGCTCATAATTCCCATCGTCCACGCCGGATGTTTCTGCCCGGTTACGTCCGGCCCAGCCGCGCCGGCCGTCCGTTTTCTCCTGTGACTCATCTCACCCGCGGCCGGTGCGGAGGCAAAGAAACCCTTGGCCTGGGCTGATGAAAGCGCCGTGATCCGGGGTAGGTACCCCCGTGGGCCGACGGCCGGCGGTCTTGGCCGTTCGCTGGTGCTGCGTCCCGGAGCGTGGCTAGGATGCCATCGCTGGCGGGCGGGAACCATGGCGATCTGCGGCATATGTGCCGATCTGACGGCGGGCTGCTGAGAGCCTGCCCATGTAGACTGGCCGGCCACGGGACGCTCATGGCCCGGGTAGCATGCCTGTCCGCCTTGAAGTTCCCGGCCCCAACGGCAGTGGGCCGAAGGGCGTCCCTGCAAAAACGGCGGAACGTGATGGGAGTCGGAATGCGCGTTCTGGTTCTAGGCGGCGACGGTTTCTGTGGCTGGCCGACCTCGCTTTACCTGTCGGACCGCGGCCACGACGTGACCATCGTCGACAACTTGAGCCGTCGCAAGATCGACATCGACCTGGAAGTGGAGTCGCTGACGCCGATCCGGCCGATCGGCGAGCGGATCCGGGTCTGGGAAGAGGTCTCCGGGCGGGAGATCGGCTTCATGAGCCTGGACCTGGCCACCGAGTACGACAAGCTTGTCGCGGTGCTGACGGAGTTGCGGCCGGACGCGATCGTGCACTTCGCGGAGCAGCGTGCGGCGCCGTACTCGATGCGGACCACCAGCACCAAGCGCTACACCGTGGACAACAACGTCCGGGCCACGCACAACCTGCTGACCGCGCTGGTCGAGACCGGGATCGACGCCGCGCTGGCGCACCTGGGCACGATGGGCGTCTACGGCTACGGCTGGTCGGGCAGCGCGCCCATCCCTGAGGGCTACCTGACCGTGAAGGTGCCCACGCCCGACGGTGAGCTGGAACGGGAGATCCTGCACCCAGCCAACCCGGGGTCGGTCTACCACATGACCAAGACGCTGGACCAGCTGATGTTCGCGTTCTACGCCAAGAACGACGGGCTGCGGATCACCGACCTGCACCAGGGCATCGTGTGGGGCACCCAGACCGATCAGACCAGCCAGGACGAGCGGCTGATCAACCGGTTCGACTACGACGGTGACTACGGCACCGTGCTCAACCGGTTCCTGATGCAGGCCGCCATCGGGCACCCGCTGACGGTGCACGGCACCGGCGGCCAGACCCGCGCGTTCATCCACATCCGCGACACCGTGCGGTGCATCGAGCTGGCCATCAGCAACCCGCCCGAGGCGGGGGACCGGCCCCGGGTGCTCAACCAGATCACCGAGACCCACCGGGTCCTCGACCTGGCCAAGATGGTCGGCGACGTGATGGGCGTGGAGATCGCCTACCTGCCCAACCCGCGGCGCGAGGCCGAGGAGAACGACCTGATCGTCCGGAACGACCAGTTCCTGGCGCTCGGCCTGCAGCCGACCACGTTGTCCGAGGGCCTGCTCGGCGAGGGCACCGAGATCGCCAAGCACTACGCGTACCGGGCGGACCCCTCGAAGATCATCGCGCGCTCGGTCTGGAAGGCCGGCATGGAGACCGCCGACGACCTGATGACCGAACTGCCCGCCCAGGAGTAGCCGGGCGGAGAGCTTCTGCCCAGCGCGGCGGCACCGGATCTGGTGCCGCCGCGCTGGGCTGGGTGCCCCGGCAGGTACCGGCCGACCGCTCATCACGTAGCGTCACGTGTCATGACGTCACGCGATACGACGCTGCGGTTCCGGCCGATCGCCGCCGGGGTTGTGCGCACCGCGCGGCGGCACGCCGGGCCGATCCTGGCCGTCTCGATCGCGGTGTCCGCCGTGACCGTGGCGGCGGAACTGGCCGCCGATCATCTCCTCGGCGGGGCCGGCCTCACAACGGCGCTGGCCGGCTCCCTGTCCACCTCGATGGTCAGCCTGCTCGGCGCGGTGTTCCTGTCCGGCTTCCTGTGCCGGCTGGTCAGTGATACGGAGCACGGGCAGGCCGGGCACGGGGAGGCCGGGCATGACACGCACGGCACCCGGATCCGCGACGTGCTGCGGTCGCTGCCCTGGGGCTCGCTGATCCTCGCCGACCTGCTGGCCGCCCTGATCATCGTGGCCGGGCTGCTGGCCCTGATCATCCCCGGGCTGATCGCCATCACCCTGCTGGCTGTGGTCGGGCCGGTCATCGAGATCGAGCACCGGCACGCCGTGGCCGGGCTGCGCCGGGCCGCGCACCTGGTCCGGCCGCAATTCTGGCGGGTCGCGGCGTTCGGGACCCTGCCGCTGGTGCTGGCCAACGGGATCGTGGCCGTCCTGCCCGATCCATCCGGGACCACCGGCGTCGTGACCACCGTGGTCGTGCGGTCGGCCGGCGAAGGCATCCTCGAAGCAGCGGTTGGCCTGCTGCTGGTGGAACTGTGCTACCGGCTGATCGCCGCCGAACGCGACGCGGCCCGCCCGGCCGTCCAGCCGGTGGGGGGGATACCCGGTGGTGCTTGCCCGGGGTGCTTACCCGGTGGTGCTTACCCTAGGGCGCCGGCCGGGGCCGGCCGCGACTGGTGATGGCGCCCGGTGAGGGCGGGCTGGGAGTGGTCGGCAGGAAGCAGGCTGGCCAGGGTGGCCGCGAACCGGCTGCCTGGCGCCTGGCGCGCGACTCGTTCCGCGTCCGCGGCCGTGTCCACGTCGAGCAGTTCCGGGACCTGGCGCACCCGCAGGCCCGCGGCCCGCAACCGGTCCAGCTGGACCCGCCCGGTGTCGTCCGCCGACATCGGCACGCCCACGATCAGCCGCGGATCGGGCCGTCGCAGCCCGAGTAGCCAGAAGCCGCCGTCCTCGGCCGGCCCGAACACCGCGTCCGCGTCCCCGGCGGCCAGCGGCTGCGCCACCGTTTCCAGCAGCCCGGGAGTGACCTGGGGGGTGTCCATGCCGATCAGCACCACGGGCACGGCGAGGCACGCGTAGGCGTCGTCGAAGGCGGCGGCGATCCGCTCATCCAGCCCCTGCCCGCGCTGCGGCGAGACCTCGAACCGGGCCGGCAGCTCCGCCCGCAGTGCGCCCGGCGCGGCCCGCTGGTCATCCAGGGCCAGCGTGTGCCGGGCGAAGGAGGCGCTGGCCCCGGCCTCCAGCGTGTCGGCCAGCGCGGCCTCGGCCAGCATCGCGGCTTCCTGCGGGGTGAACGGCGGGGTGAGCCGCGTCTTGACCCGGCCCGGCACGGGCGCCTTGGCCAGGACGATGAGCTGGGCTGGGATGGTTCCGGCTGGGCCCGTGCTGGCGGGGCCCCCGCTGGCCGGGATGGCGTTCGTCATGAGACGAGCACCCGGCGCATGTCGCGGACGGTCCGCACCGTCCCGCCCACCGTCCCGGTGACCTTGGACCGCCCGGACCGGGGCAGGTAGGGGATATCCACCTCGTCGATCCTCCAATCGGCGACGGCCGCGGCCATCACCATCTCCAGCGGATAGCCGAAGCGCCGGTCGGTGAGCCCCAGCCCGAGGAGCGGGGCGCGGCGGGCACAGCGCATCGGCCCGAGGTCGCGCAGGTGCACCCCGGTGCGGCGGCGAAGCTCGACGGCGAGGACCTTGTTCGCGACCCGCGCGTGCACGGGCCAGCTGCCCAGGGTCCGGGTCACCCGGCGGCCCAGCACCAGGTCGGCGGAGCCCGACCGGACCGGGTCGGCGACCTGCGGCAGGTCGTGCGGGTTGAGCGAGGCGTCCGCGTCCATGAAGCAGACGATGTCGCTGGTCGCGGCGAGCAGCCCGGCGTGGCAGGCGGCGCCGAATCCGCGCTGCGGCACCCGGACCACCGTGGCCCCGTGGTCCACCGCGATGCGGCCCGACCCGTCGGTCGAGCCGTTGTCAGCCACGATGGGGTGAAAGCCCGCCGGCATCCGGGACAGCACCCAGGGCAGCGCCGCCGCCTCATTCAGGCAGGGCAGGATGACGTCGATCCTCATGGCGCGACAGTAGCCCGGGAGGACCGTTATTGACCCTTACAGAGCTGTGACGTATCAACCCGCGCCATAGGAGGCCAGGTGGGCCCGTGATTCGCTGCTGCCATGCGAATACTCGTGACCGGGGCCGCTGGTTTCATCGGCTCCCACGCGGTCGACGTGATGCGGGCGGCGGGCCACGAGGTCCAGGGCCTGGACTCGCTGACCCCGGCCGTGCACACCGGGCGGCCCGATTACCTGCCGGACAACTTCGACCTGGCGGTGGGGGACGTCCGCGACCCGGACGCGGTCCGCCGGGCGGTGGCGGGCGCGGACGTCGTGTGCCACCAGGCCGCCCTGGTCGGCCTCGGCGTCGACCTGGCCGATCTGCCCGCGTACTCCGACGTGAACGTGACCGGCACGGCAGTGCTGCTCGAGGCCATGGGCCGCAGCGGCGTCCCCCGCCTGGTGCTGGCCTCGTCCATGGTGGTCTACGGGGAAGGCGCCTACGACTGCCCTGAGCACGGCCGGGTCCGGCCCGCCCCGCGCGACGTGGGCGACCTGGAGGCGGGCCGGTTCGAGCCCCGCTGCCCGCAGTGCTCGGCACCGCTCACCGTGGCCACCGTCACCGAGGACGCCCCGCTCGATCCCCGCAACGCCTACGCGGCCAGCAAGCTCGCCCAGGAACATCTCGCCGCCACCTGGGCCAGGATGACCGGCGGGTCCGCGGTCGCGCTGCGGTACCACAACGTGTACGGGCCGCGGATGCCGCGGGACACGCCGTACTCCGGCGTGGCGGCGATCTTCCGGTCCGCGCTGGAAGGGGGCCGGTCGCCGCAGGTCTACGAGGACGGCCAGCAGCGGCGCGATTTCGTGCATGTACGCGACGTGGCCCGGGCCAACCTGGCCGCGCTGCGGGCGGGCGTGCCGGGCTCACTGCGGGCCTTCAACGTGGCCAGCGGGGAGCCGCACACGGTCGGCGAGATGGCCTCGGCGCTGGCCGGCGCGTTCGGCGGCCCCGTTCCCACGGTGACCGGCCGCTACCGGCTGGGCGACGTCCGGCACATCGTGGCCTCACCCGAGGCCGCCACCCGGGGGCTGGGGTTCCGCGCCGAGACGAGGTTCGGCGACGGGATGACCGAGTTCGCCCACGCCCCGCTGCGCCGGCCAGCCAGTGGCGGGCCAGCCAGCGGCGGGCCCGCCCGGGTGAGTCAGCCGGCCTGAGCGTACCCCGGCTGCGCGATCGGGGCCGTGTGCTGGGGCGCCGTCTGGGCCAGCGGCAGCCGGATCACGAACTGGCAGCCCCGGGCGATGTTCTGCACGGCGATCTGCCCCGCGTGCGCCTCCACGATGCCGCGGGCGATGCTGAGCCCGAGCCCGGCGTTGTTGTCCGGGCCCGGGGTGCGGGCCGTTTCCGCGCGGAACGCCACGTCGAAGACCCGGGGCAGCGCCTCGGGCGGGATCCCGCCGCAGGCGTCCACCACGCTGACGCAGGCCATGCCGCGGTGCAGGTCACCCTGGACCTCGACCATGCCCTCGGACGGCGTGTGCCGGATCGCGTTGGTCACCAGGTTGCGCAGGGCCCGGCCGAACTCGTCGGCGTCGACCAGGACCGGCAGCCCGCGCACCGAGGAGCCGCGCAGCCGCACGCCCTTGGCGCGGGCCAGCGGCTCGGTGCTGGCCAGGGCCTCCGCCACCAGGTCGTCCAGCCCGACCAGGCGGCGGGACAGCCGCAGCGCGCCCGCGTGGATGCGGGCCAGCTCGAACAGGTCGTCGATCATGGCGGACAGCCGGTCGGCCTCCCGGCGGATCTGCGTGTGGTACGTGGTCACCGTCTCGAAGTCGACCACCACGCCGTCCTCCAGCGCCTCCGCCATCGCGCGCAGCCCGGCCAGCGGGGTGCGCAGGTCGTGGCTGACCCAGGCGACCAGCTCCCGGCGGCTGGCCTCCAGCGCCCGCTCCCGGGTGTGGGACTCGGCGAGCTTCTCGTGCGCCAGGGCCAGTTCGTCGGAGAGGGTGGCGAACTCGGCGGGCAGGTGGGACTGGGGTGGCTCGTAGTAGCCCACGCTGCCGACGTTGCGGACCGCGGTGAGCAGGACCCGGCTGGCCGCGGTGACCCGGTGGCCGACCAGCAGCGCGACGGCGAAACCGGCCAGGCCCGCGATGACCACGACGGCCAGCACGACGTTCCGGTCGTCCACGGAGATCATCATCTTGTAGGCGATGACCCCGACCCCGGCCATCGAGCTGACGATGACCACCGCGGCCACCACGAACAGGAGCGTGGCCAGCGACCGCCGCGCGAGCAGCCGGACGCAGAGCAGCCCGGCCGCGGCTGAGGCGACAGCCACCCCGGCGACGGTGTACGTCACCTGCCAGAGAGTGGGCGCGTCGATGCCTGTCATGCTTCTCCTGGTTCGTAGCGGTAGCCGACGCCCCAGACGGTGACGATTCGCCGGGGCGCGGTCGGGTCCGGCTCGATCTTTTCCCGCAGCCGCCGGATGTGCACGGTCACGGTCGAGGTGTCGCCGAAGGTCCAGCCCCACACGTGCGCGAGCAGCTGCTCACGGCTGAACGCCTGGCGGGGACGGCGCATGAGGTGCACCAGGAGGTCGTATTCCCGTGAGGTCAGGGACAGCGGGCTCTCGGCCAGCATGACCGAGTGGGCGCCCAGGTCGACCATGAGGTTGCCGTCCTTGATGACGCCGAGCGCGGGCGGGTCGGGCAGCCCGCCGCCCCGGGCCCGGCGCAGCACCGACCGGACCCGCAAGGCCAGCTCACGGGGGCTGAACGGCTTGGTGACGTAATCGTCGGCGCCGGTCTCGAAGCCGACCACCCGGTCAGTCTCCTCGCCCAGCGCGGTCAGCATGACCACCGGGATGGGCCACTGGGCGCGCAATCTCCGGCAGACTTCCAGGCCGTCGATGCCGGGCAGCATCAGGTCCAGGACGACCAGGTCCGGCGGTTCGGCGGCGACCCGGCGGAGGGCCTCGTAGCCGTCGCCGACGCATTCCACGTGGTGCCCATCGCGCGTCAGGTACCGCCCGACGACATCAGCCAGCGTCGCGTCATCGTCGACCACGATGATCCGCCCTGGCCGGTCGGGGTTGGTGTTCACCCTTACACCGTAGATGGCGCACTGACTTTGCGCCCCTGACCGGGACAGATCCGTCATCGGTCCGTAAGGGTCATCTGGCTGTCCCCGACGTTAGGCTCATCGCCGCTGCCACCGGACCGGGCCGCTGTCCCGGCCAGACCCCGGAAGGAGGGGAACCGCGTGCTCGGTGAGCTGTATGAAGACGCTCTCGCTGGCCTCGCGCGGCCGGAAATCGAGTACGAGGACGGCCGCCGGACGCCGCTGCGGATCGATGACTGGCTGCACGCCATCCCCGGCGATGCCTCGATCCTCGACCGCTGCCAGGGGCACACGCTGGACGTCGGGTCCGGCCCGGGACGGCTCACCGTGGCGCTGGCCGAGCGGGGCGTGCCGGCCCTCGGCATCGACATCACTCCCTCCGCTGTGCAGCTGGCCAGGTCGTGCGGGGCGCTGGCACTGCACCGGGACGTGTTCTCGACCGTCCCGGGGACCGGGCGGTGGGCGCGGGTCCTGCTCGCGGACGGCAACATCGGCATCGGTGGTGACCCGGATGCCCTGCTCAGCCGGGTCGCCGAGCTGCTGAAGCCACTCGGCCAGGCGCTGGTCGAGGTGGAGCCGCCGGGCGCGCCGCTGGCCAAGGACATGGTCCGGCTGAGCCACGCGGGCCGGTGCAGCTCCTGGTTTCCGTGGGCGTCGATCGGTGCGGACCAGATCAGCGAGCTCGGCCTCAGCGCCGGGCTCGCCGTGACCGAGGTGTGGACCGACGCGGGCCGCTGGTTCGCCGCGCTGTCCCGGGGCATCGACTCATGAGCACGACCGCTATCAGCACGACAGCCATCAGCACCAGGGGCAGGGCCGCCGCGGCGGCGGCCGCGGGCGCCGTGCTCACCATCCTGGTCGTCATCACGGTCCACCCGGCGCCGGTCACCGCGCGCATCGGCTCCACCCCGCTGGCGGTCATCCTCTGGGCCGGGTTCGCGGCCGGCGCCTGGCTGGTGCTGCGGCTGCCGGTCCGCTGGGGCATGGCCCTGATCGTGATCGGCGGGATCGCCGTGCAGCTGGCGGCGCTGTCCGCCGCGCCGCAGGGCAGCGACGACTCGTACCGCTACATCTGGGATGGCCGGGTCCAGGCCGCGGGCATCGACCCGTACCAGTACGCGCCGGCCGCGCCCCAGCTCGCCTCGCTCCGCGACCCGTTCCTGTGGCCCGCCCACGGCCCGCACTGCGTGCCCGCCGGGATGCGGCTGGACAACTCCACCCAGCTCGCCGCCCCCGGCTGCACCCGGATGAACCGGCCCATCGTGCACACCATCTACCCGCCGGTGGCCGAGGCCTACTTCCTGGCCGTGCACGCCCTGTCGCCGGCGGGCAGCGGGAGCACGCCGATCCAGGCGGGTGCGGCGATCCTGGCGGTCCTGGTCACCCTGCTGCTGCTGTACGGCCTGCCGAGAGTGGGCCGGGACCCCAGGCTCGCGGTCCTGTGGGCGTGGTGCCCCACGGTGGCGCTGGAGGCAGGCAACAACGCGCACGTGGACGTGCTCGCCGTGGGCCTCACCGCGGGCGCGCTGATCCTGCTGGCCAGGCCCGGGACGCTGAGCTCCTCCACTGGGGCGGGCTTCGCCGCCCGGCCCCTGCGGCGCCCGGTGGCGGGGGGCGTCCTGCTGGCCCTGGCCATCTGGACCAAGGTCACCCCGGTGCTGGTCGCCCCGGCCGTGCTGCGGCGCCGGCGGCCGGTTGCGGTGATCTGCGCGGGCATCGCCGCCAGCGTCATCGTGTACCTGCCGCACGTGCTGGCCGTGGGCAGCGGGGTGATCGGGTTCCTGCCCGGCTACCTGCAGCAGGAGGGGTACGCGGACGGCACCCGGTTCCTGCTGATCGGCATGCTGGTGCCGGGGAAATGGGCCTTCCTCACGGCGTTCGCGGTCCTCGCCACGGTCGCCCTGGCGGTCCTGCTGCGCGGTGATCCGGACCGGCCCTGGCGCGGTGCCGTGGTGATGACGGGTATGGCGCTCGCCGTGACCACGCCACCCTTCCCCTGGTACGCCATGCTGCTGGTCATGCTGGTCGCCTTCGACGGCCGGGTGGAGTGGCTGGGCCTCGCCCTGGTCCGCTACCTGGCGGTGAGCTCACCGCTGCCCGGGGTGCACGTGCCTGTCCTGGACGCCGAGCGGGCCGGGTACGGCCTGGCCCTGGCCGTGGTCGCGGTGACGGCCCTGATCCGCTGGCGGCGCGGCCGCATCGCGGAGCCGCCCGCGCCGGCCACCGTCCCCGCGGCCAGCCCGGAGGCTGTCCCCGTGGCTCAGTAAGCCGGTCACGTGATGGTCCGTCACTGGGAGCCCGGGGACTGCCAGACATCGAACGAGGAGCGGGCCGGCGCCGGTGAGGCGGCGCGCCGGGCGGCCGCCGCGGCCACGGCGGCCCGTTGTTTACGGGCCCGGGCCCCGGCCCGGCGCCAGCTCAGGGCGTAGCTGACCGCCGACAGGACGAACAAGACCCCGGTCACCGCCAGCCAGCGCCATAGATAGGGCTGCGTGGTCAGCCCGCTGGCCCGGTGGTACTGAGGCTCCGACAGGCCCAGGATCAGCGGGAAGAAGGCCAGCAGGAGCAGCAGCGAGAACCCGGCCGGGATCCGGATGTAGTTGATCAGCGGGGGGGCCGGGACCTGGCCGGGTGCGGCCGGGCGGCTCTTCTCCCGCCTCGCGCTCCAGGGCAGCAGCCGCTGCACCGACAGGTCGGCCAGTGAGTACAGCGGGAACAGCAGCAGGTCGTGGCCGATGATCGCGACGGCGAACCAGATCACGAAGCCGCGGAACTGGCCGGCCGCGATGACCGCCCGGACGGCGTAGCCAGCCAGGGCGAACGCGGCGAGCAAGGCCAGCAGGTGCAGCGGGTGAGCGCCGTACCAGCGCCGGATCCGGCTGCTGGTGGCCCTGCCGCGAGGCGCCACGCCCGTCACACCTGCTTCAGGAAAGTGATTGTCCTGACCCATTTGGTGTTGTGCACGCCCGGTGCGTCAGGGATGATCGTCCGGGCCGGGTAACCGTGATCCCAGGGGAGCACGTGGCCATTGACCGTGACGGCCAGCAGCGACTGCGGATCACCCACCTGGCCCGCGGACAGCACCGCGGCCTTGAACGGGCCGGCCTGCTGGATCGATTCGACCCGCGCCCCGGCCGGCTGGGGCATCCCGGCCAGCCGGGCCAGGTCGGCCAGCCGCACCCCGGTCCACCGGCAGGACACCGACCACCCTTCCACGCACGCGATCGGAAGCTCCACGACGTGCTGCGGCAGGTCGAGGAGCTGGGCCCGGGTCAGCGTGACGGTCCGGCTCCCGGCCAGCGTGAGGCGGTACCCCGGGCCGACGTCCACGGCGGTCAGGCCGATCGACGCCGCGGTCCGGTTGACCGGCAGGTAGTGCGGGGCGGCCGCGGACAGCCCGCGCGGCCCGAACAGGGCCGTGCGCCGGGCCAGCCCGCCGATGGACTGGCCGACGACCAGCCCGGCCACGGTGACCGAGGCGCCGCCGACGGCGGCCAGCAGGCCGCGGCGGGAGATGGTCGGGGCGCGCGGGTGAGCGGGCCGCAGGCTCTCGCCGTCCGGTTCCGCGGCATCTGGCTCCGCGGTGTCCAATTCCTCGGGCGTGGTCTCCGCCAGCGGGGTGCGCAGCTCGCGGCGCAGGCTGCGGGACCGCAGGCCGTGCACCATCCGGGGGAACTTCAGGGTGACGTGGATGACGAACCCGGCGATGAAGACCCAGGCGCCATACAGGTGCGCGGTGTAGAAGGAGAACGGGAAGACGTAATAGTTCTGGATGTTCAGGATGCCGGTGGCGAACTCGAACAGCACGCCGCCGACCAGCATGACCAGGCTGACCCGCTCCAGGATCTGGGCCAGCGAGCGGACCGGGGGCCAGGCGAACAGCCGGGGGAGTACCGACCACAGCTTCGCCAGCACCACCGGCAGCAGCGCGAGGCCCAGCGTGATGTGCACGCCCTGGTCCACCCGGTACAGCCAGGACGGGTGGGACGGCCAGGAGAACAGGTAGAACCGCAGCAGCCCGGCGCCCGGGGTCTGATCGTTGCCGGGCAGCAGCGGATCGTAGGCCGCGTAGGACAGCAGGCCGGTCACCGCCAGGATGGTCAGCCCCGGAAGCAGGACCACGGCCAGGACCGAGGTGAGCCACAGCCCGCGCAGCGGGCTGCGCCAGACCCCCGGCCGGAACGGGCCGGGCGGGGGGTGGCCGGCCGGGTGGCGGGCCACATCCGCCGCCCGCCGGGCCAGCGCG
>JAOPYP010000830.1 GCA_025964635.1 Actinomycetes bacterium
GCCCGCAGCAGGCCCGCCCCGGCATCAGGCCCGCCCGCCGCAGGCCCGCCCGCAGCAGGGCTGCCCCGCATCAGGCCCGCCCGCCGCTCAGCGGCGCGGGGCCGTCACTCCCCGTTGTGCTCACGGCCACGGCCAGCTAGCATCCAGGAGCCGAGGCGCTTCGGATCCCCGGATGGGACTTTGGTCAAAATCTCTGACGTGGCGCGGCACGCGGATGTCTCGCCGAGCACCGTCTCCTACGTGCTCAGTGGCAAGCGCTCGATCTCGGAGCAGACCCGGCGGCGCGTGCTGGACAGCATCGCCACGCTCGGCTACCACCCGCACGCGGGCGCCTGGGCCCTGACCAGCCGCCGGTCCAACGTGATCGCCCTGGTCATCCCGCTGCGCTCCGGCAGCTACGTGCCGGTGCTGATGCAGATCGCCACGGCCATCGTGACCACGGCCCGCGGCTACGGCCACGACGTGCTGCTGCTGACCCAGGACGAGGGAGCTACCGGCCTGCAACGCGTCGCGGGCGCCTCGCTGGTGGACGCGATCATCGTGATGGACGTGGAAACCCAGGACGTGCGGCTGCCGGCCCTGCGCCGCCTGCGGCTGCCCGTGGTGCTGATCGGCTTCCCGGCCGACCCGGCTGGCCTGACCTGCATCGACCTGGACTTCGAGGCCGCGGGGAAGGCCTCCGCTGAACACCTGGCCGCAGCCGGCTGCCGTGACGTCGCGCTGATCGGCGCGCCGCCGGAGGTGTACCGGCGTGGCACCGGCTTCGCCCAGCGCACCCAGGCGGGCTTCGAGCGGGCCGCCCAGGCGCAAGGGCTGCGCCCGGCCACCTGGCCCTGCGACCCGGCGCCGGGCGCCGTGCGGGCCATGGTGGCCAGGCTGCTCCGGGAGCGCCCGGGGCTGGACGGGATCGTGGTGCACAACGAGTCCGCCCTCGGCCCGCTGCTCGACGCCTTCCGCGCGGCGGGCCGGCGGATCGGCGAGGACCTCTCGGTGCTCGCGATGTGCCCGGACGACCTGGCCGAGCAGGCCACCCCGCCGCTGAGCTCGATTGCCATCCCCGCTGACGAGGTGGGCCGGCAGGCGGTCGGGCTGCTGATGGCCAAGCTGGACGGGCAGCCCGTACCCGGGGCCACGCTGCTCCCGCCGCAGCTCACCGTCCGGCCAGCACCCGGCCCGCGGTCACGCTCAGCCGCGGCTGAGCACGTCCCGGACCCGGGTGAGCAGCTGATCCGGGGTGAACGGCTTGGTCAGGTAGCCGTCGGCCCCGGCCGCGAACCCGCGTGAGATGTCCGCCTCCTGCACGCTCGCGCTCATCAGCAGGATGGGCAGCCGCTGCGTGGCCGGGGTCAGCCGCAGCCGCTCGGTCAGGTCGAACCCGTTCAGCCGGGGCATCATCACGTCCAGCACCGCCATGTCCGGCGGCTGGTCCGCGGCAAGCTGGAACGCCTCCTCCCCGTCCCGGGCCTCGATGATCGTGTACCCGGACCGGCTGAGCCGGTAGGCGACCAGCTCACGGATGTCCTGCTCGTCGTCGGCGACCAGGATCGTGGCCGGCCGGGCCCGTGTTGGCTGAGTCTGGGTCACAGGGTTACCCCCGCCGGCACCTGTAGCGGGATCTCCACCACGAACCGGGTGCCGCTGCCGCCGGAGTCGGCGATCCGGATCGTGCCGCCGTGCGCCTCGGCGATGGCCTTGCTGATGGCCAGTCCGAGCCCCGACCCGGCGGTGCCGGTGGCCGTGGACGCGCGGTAGAAGCGCTCGAACAGGTGCGAGCGTTCCTCCGCCGGGATCCCGATCCCGCTGTCGGTGACCTCGACCAGGCAGGTGCTGTCCTGCTCCCCGACCCGCACCCTGACCTTGCCGCCCTCGGGGGTGAACTTGACCGCGTTGGACACCAGGTTGCTGAGCAGCTGGCCGAGCCGCAGCCGGTCGCCGTGCACGATCGAGCGGGGCATCATGTCGGCGGTCAGCTCGATCCGCTTCTCCGCCGCCGCGCCCTCGAACAGCGCGACAGTCTCGCCGACCAGCTCGGTGACATCAATGTCGGCCAGGTCCAGGGTGAACCGCCCGGCGTCCATCTGGCCGATCAGCAGCAGGTCGCCCACCAGCCGCATCAGCCGGTCGCTGTTCCGCTTGACCGTGGTCAGGAAGCGCTGCTGCTCCTCGTTCAGCGGGCCGGGCTCGCCGTCCAGCAGGATGTGCAGCCAGCCGTCCATCGCGGCCAGCGGGGTCCGCAGCTCGTGCGAGACCGTGGCCACGAACTGGTCCTTCATCCGGGCGGCGGCCGCGTCGCTCCGCTTACGGTCGGCGAACTGCAGCAGCTGGGCGGCGATGGTCTCGATCGTCTCCGGCAGGCCCTCGATGCGCGGCTGCTCGGGGCCGAGCAGCTGGACGATGCCGACCACGCTGCCGTCTCGGGTGAGCGGCACCGCCAGCTCACCGCACGGCACCCCCTCCCGGCCATTCTGGAGCAGGCCATCCGGGGGCCGGCCGTCCGGGGCCAGGCCGTTCCCGGGCTGGCCATTCTGGACCAGGCCCTTCCGGGGCTGGCCATTCCGCGCCGGCCCATCCTGCGCCGGTGCCGCGCCTCCCGATCCAGACGCGAAGACCGGCTGCCGCCGCCGCCAGGCCCGGCCCACCGTGCCGTGGCCCTGGGTCACGGTCTCGTGGCTCAGCAGGGCCAGCTGCTCCTCCTGGCCGGGCCGCGCGTAGGCGGCCAGGCAGTGCAACTCGGCGTCGTTCTCGTCCGGGACCCAGACCAGGCTCATCTGCCAGCCGAGCTGCTCGGAGCACAGCGCCAGCACGCGGGGCAGCACCTCCCGCACGGATTCCGCCTCGGCCAGCACCCGGGCCGTCTGGTACTGGGCGGCGAGCTGGTGCTCGGCCATCCGGCGCTCGCTGACGTCGTGGAACGTGATGACCCCGCCGATCACCGTGCCGCCGTCGCGGATCGGGTTCCCCGAGGCCTCCACGGGGAACCGGCTCCCGTCCTTGCGCCAGAACACCTCACCGCTGAGCCTGGCCCCCTCGCCGTCGCTGACCGCCCGCAGCAGCGGGCACTCCTCGGCCGGGTAGGGCGTGCCGTCCGGATGGGCGTGGTGCATCAGAGCGTGCGCGTTCCGGCCGAGCACTTCCGCCCCGGCCCAGCCGGTCTGCTCCAGCGCCGCGCGGTTGATGTAGGCGATGCGGCCGGACAGGTCCACCCGGACGATGCCCTGGTCGGTGGAATCCATCACCGACTCGAGCTCGCCGGCGAGGACCTCGAGGCGGCGCAGGCTCAGGGCCTCGGCGCAGGCCAGCGTCGCGCTCTGGACCAGGATCTCCAGCCTGGCGATCTCGGCCCGGGTGAACTCCTCGTCGGCCGAACGGCCCAGGCTGAGCACGCCGATGACCCGTTCCCGGTGCAGCATCGGCAGGTGAACCTCCTGCCGGATCTCCCGGTCTCCGACCAGCCCGGGGAGGCGCATCGAGCTGTCCGTCCAGCCGGCCGTGACGTGCCGCCGCTCCGCAGCGGCCCGCCCGGCGAGGCCCTCGCCCAGCGGAAGCTGCGGGGTGAAATCCCCGGCGCGGGCCCCCCGTGAGGCACGGAAGGTCAGCGCCCCGGCCTGCTCGTTGAGCACGTACACGGCGCCGACCTGGGCCCGGGCATAGTCCGCGATCTCCCGGAGGGTGACGGTCACGACCTGCTCGACCTGAGTCTGGGCCGCCAGCTGCCCGCCAAAGTGGTGCAGCGCCTCGGCCTCCTCTTTCTGTCGCTCCACCGACGCGAGCACGGTCTGCAGCTCGGCCTGCTGACCCTGGAGCTCAGCGTTCTGCTGCTCCACCTCGTCCCGGGCCGCCTCC
>JAOPYP010000831.1 GCA_025964635.1 Actinomycetes bacterium
GGCCAACCGGCCCAACCTGGTCAGTGTCGGCACCATCATCTGGCTGTCCTCAGAACTGATGTTCTTCGCGGCGCTGTTCGCGATGTACTTCACCATCCGCTCGGTGGACAAGGGCGAGGGCATCAAGTGGCCGGGCGCGCATCTCGACCTCACGCTCGGCTCGGTCAACACCACCGTGCTGCTGCTGTCCAGCGTCACCTGCCAGATGGGCGTGTTCGCAGTCGAGCGGGGACAGGTCCGCCGCGCGGCCCGGATCTGGAACGTGACCAAGTGGGGCCTGCGCGAGTGGTACGTGCTGTCGTTCCTGATGGGCCTGTACTTCGTCTGCGGCCAGGGGTACGAGTACCTGAGCCTGATCCGCAACGAGCACCTGACGCTGGCGTCCAGCGCGTACGGCTCGGTCTTTTACATTCCCACCGGGTTCCACGGGCTGCATGTGACCGGCGGGCTCGTCGCGTTCCTGTTTGTGCTGGGCCGCACCTACGTGGCCAAGACCTTCACGCATGAGCAGCAGGTCAGCGCGATCGTTGTCTCCTACTACTGGCACTTCGTGGACGTTGTGTGGATCGGCCTGTTCACCACGATCTACCTCATCCACTGAGGGCCGCTGCACCGAATACATCGGCAGGGCAGCGGTCCG
This sequence comes from Actinomycetes bacterium, assembly GCA_025964635.1. Taxonomy (GTDB): domain Bacteria; phylum Actinomycetota; class Actinomycetes; order Streptosporangiales; family Streptosporangiaceae; genus RYN-230. The sequence goes on from JAOPYP010000831.1 coordinate 641, forward strand.
TCTCCCTAACCACAAGAGCACAGACCAGAAGACGAGGGCTCCATTGAGCTGGATCATCGCGCGGCGGCGGCGTCCGGTCGCCGGATATGCCGTGGTGCTGCTTGGGCTCATCGCGGTGGGTGTCGTCTATGCGGCGTTCACCACCCAGGGCAGCCCGGCCTCCGCGTCCTCCCCCGCCGCTTCCTCGCGTGAGACCGCGGTGGGCAGGCAGTTGTTCGTGCAGAACTGCTCCAGTTGCCATGGCCTCCTGGCCCAGGGCACGAACACCGGCCCGAGCCTGATCGGGGTGGGCGCGGCCGCGGTGGACTTCCAGGTCAGCACCGGCCGGATGCCGCTCAAGGAGATTGAGGCCCAGGCGCAGCGGAAGCCGCCGGTGCTCAACACGGCGCAGACCCACGCGATCGCCGCGTACATCTCGTCGCTGGGCGGCGGCCCGGCCATCCCGGGCGCCAGCCAGGTGAGCACCCAGGGCGCCGACACCGGCCTCGGCCAGCAGCTGTTCACCTCGAACTGCGCCCAGTGCCACAACTTCGTGGGCGCAGGCGGGGCGCTCACCCAGGGGAAATACGCGCCCGCGCTCACCGCGTCCACGCCGACCCAGATTTACGAGGCCATGCTCACCGGCCCGGAGGCCATGCCCGTGTTCAACGACACCACGATCACTCCGAGTGAGAAGCGTGACATGATCGCGTACGTCACCGAGACACGCTCCGCGCCCAACCCCGGCGGCTTCAGCCTCGGCCGCGTCGGGCCGGTCACCGAGGGGCTGGTCGGCTGGATCGGCGGAATCGGCGCGCTGGTGCTGTCCGCTCTCTGGATCACGGCAAAGCGGCGGGTGCACGAATGAGCAGCACAGAGGGATACACGGGAGACTTCCCTCCGGGCGGCGGCCCGGACGGTGGCGAGGCCGAGGCCTCGCGGGCCCCGCACCGGGTGATCGGCACCCCGCCGCCCGCGGAGCAGCGGACGCTGCTGGGCACGTCAGAGTCCGACGCGCCCCCCGCCCCGCCCCGGGAACTGCCTGCTGACCCGGATGACCTGGCCGGGGCCAGCCGGGCCGAGAAGATCGTCGCCGCCCTGTTCATCCTGGCCATGCTGGCCGGGTTCGGGTTCATCGCGGCCTACATCGGGCTGCCCCTCGGGGCGTCGCTGGATTCGGTGCTGCGGTCCAACCTGGCCCTCGGCATCTCCATGGGAGTGGCCTTCATGGCGATGGGGGTGGGCGCGGTCATCTGGGTCCGGCGGCTGATGCCGGACGTGGAGCTCACCGAGGCCCGCAAGCCGCTGGCCTCTCCCCCGGAGGACCGGGAGGCGTTCGCGGAGACGTTCCGCGAGGGCGCGGAGACCAGCCAGTTCGTCAAGCGGCCCATCCTGCGCCGGAGCCTGATCGCCGCCACCGTCCCGCTGCTCCTGGCGCCGCTGGTCCTGCTGCGTGACCTGGGCCCGCTACCGGGCACCAAGCTGCGGCACACCGTGTGGCGCAAGGGACTGCGGCTGGTGATCAGTGACACCGGCCGGCCCATCAGGCCGGCTGACTTCGGCTCGCCGGGCGGGATGATCACCGTGATCCCCGAGGGCTACCAGACCAACGACAACGCGCTGGTCAAGGCCACGGCGATCATCATCAAGTTCGAGCCGGGCGAGCTGAAGTACCCCACGAACCTCAAGTGGACCGTGGACAACATCGTCGCCTACTCGAAGATCTGCACTCACGTCGGCTGCCCGGTGGCGCTCTACGAGCAGACCACGCACCACATCCTGTGCCCCTGCCACCAGTCCACGTTCGACGCCACCAAGGGGGCCACGGTGCTCTTCGGCCCGGCGAACCGGCCGCTGCCGCAGCTGCCGATGGGAGTGGACTCCGAGGGTTACCTGGTCGCGCTGAGCGACTTCAAAGTTCCGGTCGGCCCAAGCTTCTGGGAGCGGGGATGACTAGTACCAACGAGGCCCCAGCCGGCGCTGCCGGCGAAGGCCCGGTCGAGAAGGTGCTCGCGGGCACCGGGACGTTCCTCGATGACCGGCTGCACGCGGCCAAGAGCACGCGGACCCTGCTGAAGAAGGTCTTCCCGGACCACTGGACGTTCCTGCTCGGTGAGATCGCCCTCTACTCGTTCATCATCCTGCTGCTCACCGGCACGTTCCTCACGCTGTTCTTCAAGCCCAGCATGACGTCCCTGGTCTACCACGGCACCTACTCCAGACTCGACGGCGTGCGCATGAGCGAGGCCTATGCCTCGACCCTGAACATCAGCTTCGACGTGCGCGGCGGGCTGCTCATGCGGCAGATCCACCACTGGGCGGCGGACCTGTTCATGGCGGCGATCATGGCCCACATGATCAGGATCTTCTTCACCGGCGCGTACCGGAAGCCCCGCGAGCTCAACTGGCTCATCGGGATCACCCTGTTCACGCTGGGCATGCTGGAAGGCCTGTTCGGCTACTCGCTGCCCGACGACCTGCTGTCCGGGGCGGGCCTGCGCATCCTGGAAGGCGTGATCCTGGGGATTCCCATCGTCGGGACCTACATATCGTTCTTCCTGTTCGGCGGGCAGTTCCCCGGCATGGACATCATCCCGCGGCTGTACATCATCCACGTGCTGCTGATCCCCGGGCTGCTGCTCGCCCTGATCACCGCGCACCTGTTCCTGATGTTCCACCAGAAGCACACCCAGATGCCGGGCAAGGGGCGCACCGACAAGAACGTCGTGGGGCAGCCGCTGTACCCGTACTTCATGGCCAAGACCGGGGCGTTCTTCTTCTTCGTCTTCGGGGTGCTGGCCCTGCTGTCCGCACTGGCCCAGATCAACCCGGTCTGGCTGTACGGCCCGTACAACCCGGTGGCGATGTCCGCGGGCTCGCAGCCGGACTTCTACATGGGCATGCTCGAAGGCGCGCTGCGCATCTTCCCCAACTGGTCGTGGAACCTGTGGGGGCACACGTTTGCCTGGAATGTGCTGATCCCGGCGCTGGTGCCGCTGGGGCTCCTGTTCACCGGGGCGGCGTTGTGGCCGTTCCTGGAACGCTGGATCACCGGGGATCAGCGGGAGCATCACGTCAACGACCGGCCGCGCAACGCGGCCACCCGCACCGCCATCGGCATCGCCGTCATCACCTGGTACGGGATCATGTGGCTGGAAGGCGCGAACGACGTCATCGCCGACCACTTCCAGATCTCGCTGTACACCACCACGGAGATCGCGCGGTACGCCGTGGTCATCGGGCCGGTGATCGCCTACATCCTGACCAAGCGCATCTGCCTCGGGCTGCAGCGCAAGGACGCGGCGACGCTGCTGCACGGGTACGAGACCGGCATTATCCAGATGCGGCCGAACGGCGAGTACGTCGAATTGCACGCCCCCGTCCCCGAGGAGGAGCGGGCCGTGCTCGAGGCCAGGACGACCGCCCCGCTGCCGCTGGAGGCGGGCTCAGACGACGACAGCGGCGTGCCCGACCCGGCTCTCCGGGGCCCGGTCGGCAAGCTGCGGCTGGCCCTGAACCGGGTGGTCACCGAGAGCGTCCCGCTCCCGGTGGGCAACGGCCACGGGACCAACGGCCATGGCAACGGGCACGGCGGCAATGGGCACGGCAGCAGCGTGGCCGGTGAGCCGGAACGCGCCGCCGTCACCTCCGGCGAGGATGGCAAGACACTCCTCGGGAGGGACAGCCCGGAGGATCCCGGCGAGCACTGAGGGACGCCGGAAAGTCCCCGGGGCACGGTCTCGTGCCCCGGGGACTTTTCCGGTCCTGGGGCGGCTCAGGCGGCCACGAGGCGGCTGCCGGCCGGGCCGGCCCGCACCGCGTCCCCGGTAGCGCTGCCCGCGAGCAGCTTGCGCCAGCCGAGAAAGTAGATGGTCCAGCCGTCGCCCCAGGTCCCGGCGACCGGGCTGCCCACCACGCTGATCGGGTCGCCCACCACGGAGCGCCCGTAGAACCAGGCCGCGTAGCCGGGGGCGACATTGACGCAGCCGTGGCTCACGTTGGTGATCCCCTGCTCGCCCACGGACCAGGGGGCGCTGTGCACGTAGTCACCGCTGAACGTGAACTGCACGGCGTCGTAGACCAGCTCGTTGTAGTAGCCGGGCATGCCGGGGCCCACGCCGTAGCTGGCCGAGTTCATGTCCACCGGGCTGCCCTTGGCGAAGGACAGATACCGGCCGTCCGGGGTGTCCATCCCGGGCCGGCCGGTGCTGACCGGCCAGTCACCGGCCAGCCGGCCGTTCCACCAGACCTTCATGTGGTGGGTGGCGGCACTGGCCACCGCGATGAGCGAGTCACCGATCCGGAAGTGCTGGGTCAGGTCGGCCCGGGCGTACACACCCGGCGCGACCTGCAGGCCCGCCAGGTGCGCGGTGAAGCGCACGCGGGTGTGGGCGGGCCAGTAGTGCCGGGGCCGGAACCACACGCTCGTGCTGTCCACCCAGTACCAGGCCCCGGTGACCGGCCGGCTCGACCAGATCTGCAGCGCGCGCTCGACCACGGCCTGGTCGGTGACGGGCCGGCTGAAATTGATCGTGATGGGCATGCCCACGCCGACGGTCTCACCCGCGCCGAGAACCGTGGCGGCGGTGACCGTGCGGCGGGGCCGCAGCGTGCGGAAAGTGCTGGCCATGACCGTTCGCTGGCCGCGGGAGTCGACGGCTGTCGCGGTGACCCGGTAGGCCTGCGACGGCGCCAGCGCCCAGCGCGTACGCCAGCTGCGCGAGCCGCTCGCGTACGTCCCCGGCCGGGTGGTCCCGGCCACGGCCGTCCCGGTCATGGTGCGCACGCTCACCCCGGTCAGCGTGCCGTCCCGGGCCGTGACCTGGACGCCCAGGTCCGGCCGGAGGTCCACCGGCCCCGCTGCCCGCCGGGAAGCCCTGGAACGCCCGCTGGCCGCCTCCGCGGCATGGCCCTGGCTCACCACGCCGGACGCCACATCGAGCGTCCGCGGACCGCTCAGGCCCGCGATGACAGCGTTCCCGGCCCCGTGGTTAGTGGCCCGGTGGTAAGCGGCCGGGTGGTTGACGGGCACGTGGCCCAGGGCCCCGTGGTCGAGGGCCCCATGGTCGAGGGACTGGTGCGCCGGGGCGGCGCGCTGCGTCCCGCCGGCGGCGGAGCTGAACGTCAGGTTGCCGCTGACGATGGTGACCTTGGCGGGCGCCGCCTGCGCGGCCGGGCCGCCGCCAGAGCAGCCCGCGATGACCAGCAGGCCCGCCGCCCCAGCCCCGACCAGGCCGGCCGTCCCAGCCAGGCTTCCCCTCCCGGCCAGGCTCCCCCTCCCGGCCAGGCGCCCCTTCCCCGCCACTCTGGCGGTCCCCGCCCTGGATGCGATGCCCTGACTCCATCCGCGGTGCGCGCGCACGCGGAAACCCCCTGAGATGTCCCCCGACACGATCCGACCCCTCTGGCGGCCGCTGGCCGCCACAACGCCTTCCGCCCGGCCGCAGCCGGCGCGAGATCCCGTGATGATTCCGTTACGCTAAGTAATCAGCGCAGGCAGAAGCATACGCCCGCCGAACGGCGGCCAAGCCCGCCAGGAAAGTGTCGGCCCCAGGATTTTCGTGATCAGCCGATTGGTGTCGCTGGAGCAGCACCAAACGGCTGATCACGAACGCGGCGCGTGACTACCGGGGCTGGCGGGATTGGTGAGGCCAGGGGGGTGAGGGTCAGTGGGCGTAAACGCCGCGGTAGTACTCGAACACGAAGCCGATCGTGGTCAGGAAGAGGGCCAGCAGGCCGATCAGGAACAGCCACCACCCGATGGCCACGCCCAGGGCGGACAGGGCGGCGGCCAGGCCCACGTACAGCGGCCACCAGCTGTGCGGGCTGAAGAAGCCCAGCTCGCCCGTGCCTTCCTCGATCTCGCCGTCCGGGTTGTCCTCGGGCCGCTCAGGCAGGCGCCGCCCGGTGAACAGGAGATAGAACCCGGTCAGGAAGGCCAGCCCCACGGCCAGCGCGAGCGCGGCGGTGCCCGTCGGATCCTTGGAGTAGTACCAGTAGACGATGTCAGAAACGCCGAAGAAGATCGCGCAGCCGACGAACAGGGATCCCTCAAACTTCATCTGGAACCTCCCCGGCGCCGCGGGGCCGGGGCCGCCGGCCGGGTACCCCTCCCGCGCGTCATTTCTTGTTCCCCAGCACCCGCTGCTGATGCGTCCGCCCGGACTGGATCTGCGGGTGGTGCAGGTCGAAGGCGGGCCGCTCGGAGCGGATGCGCGGGATACGGGTGAAGTTGTGCCGCGGCGGCGGGCAGGAGGTCGCCCACTCCAGCGAGTTCCCCCAGCCCCACGGGTCGTCCACGGTGACCTGCTCGCCGTACTTCCAGGTCTTGTAGATGTTGTAGAGGAAGAAGAGCGTGGACGCGCCCAGGATCCACGACCCGATGCTGGAGATCTGGTTCAGCGTGGTCACGTTGGCCGGCAGGAACGGGTAGTTCGCCACCCGGCGCGGCATGCCCTCGACGCCAATCCAGTGCTGCACCAGGAACGTCATGTTGAACCCGATGAACAGCGTCCAGAAATGCCACTTGCCGAGCGTGTTGTCCAGCATCTTGCCGGTGAACTTCGGCCACCAGAAGTAGAAGCCGCTGAACATGCAAAACACCACGGTGCCGAACAGCACGTAATGGAAGTGGGCGACCACGAAGTAAGAGTCGCTGACGTGGAAGTCCAGCGGCGGGGAGGCCAGGATGACCCCGGTCAGCCCGCCGAACAGGAACGAGACCAGGAACCCGATCGTGAACAGCATGGCCGGCTCGAACGTGAGCTGGCCCCGCCACATCGTGCCCACCCAGTTGAAGAACTTCACCCCGGTGGGCACCGCGATCAGGAACGTCTTGAACGAGAAGAAGGGCAGCAGCACCGCCCCGGTGGTGAACATGTGGTGCGCCCACACGGTCATGGACAGACCCGCGATCGCGATGGTCGCGCCGACCAGGCCCTTGTACCCGAAGATGGGCTTGCGGCTGAACACCGGCAGCACCTCGGTGGCGATGCCGAAGAAGGGCAGCGCGACGATGTAGACCTCCGGATGCCCGAAGAACCAGAACAGGTTCTGCCACAGGATCGCGCCGCCGTTATGCGGGGCGAAGACCTGGGCACCGAGCTTGCGGTCGATCTCCAGCACCAGCAGCGCCGCCGCGAGCACCGGGAACGCCAGCAGCACCAGCAGGCTGGTGAGCAGGATGTTCCAGGTGAAGATCGGCATCCGGAACATGGTCATGCCCGGGGCGCGCATGCAGATGATCGTGGTGACGAAGTTGACGCCGCCGAGGATCGTGCCCAGACCGGACAGAGTCAGGCCCATGACCCACATGTCGCCGCCGATGCCCGGCGAGTAGACCGAGCTGGTCAGCGGCGTGTACGCGTACCAGCCGAACGCCGCCGCCCCGCCCGGGGTGAGGAAGCTGATCAGCAGGATGAGCCCGCCGAACAGGAAGAAGTAGTAGCTGAGCAGGTTCAGCCGGGGGAACGCCACGTCCGGCGCGCCGATCTGCAGCGGCATGATCTCGTTCGCGAACCCGACGAACAGCGGGGTGGCGAACAGCAGCAGCATGATCGTGCCGTGAATGGTGAACAGCTCGTTGTACTGCTGGTCGCTGACCACGTGGTTGTCCGGCCCGAACAGCTGGACCCGCATGATCATGGCCATCAGGCCGGCGATCAGGAAGAACGCGAACGACGTGATCAGGTACAGGTGACCAATGATCTTATGGTCGGTCGAGGACAGCCAGCTGGCCAGGATCGACCCCTTGCGGCCGTACTGCTCAAAGGCCTGCTGCTCCTGGACCGGTTGCTCGACGGTGGTCACGGGCTCATGCACCCCCTGCTGACTTCTGCTGCGAATGCTGCTGGGCGCTGATCCAGGACTGGAACTGCGCCGGGGTGACGATCTTCACCTTGAACAGCATCCGGCTGTGGTAGACGCCGCACAACTCGGTGCATCGGCCGATGAACGTTCCGGTCTTGATCGGGGTCACCTCGAAGTGGTTGGGGTGGCCGGGGATCACGTCCCGCTTGAACTCGAACGGGACGATCCAGAACGCGTGCACCACGTCCAGGGAGACCAGGTTGAAGCGGACCGTCCGGTTCGTCGGGATCTCCAGCACCGGCAGCCGGCCGGGCCAGGGCGCCCCCGTCTCGGAGACGCCCCCGCTGACCGAACCCGGCACCTTGTACTGCGGGTACTGGAACTGCCAGCTCCACTGGTAGCCGTACACGGTCACGGTGACGTCCGGCTTCGGCGGGAGCTTGTCGATGTAGTTCTCGTCCCGGGCGGTGAAGAAGAAGAAGACGCCGACCATGATGAACGGGATGACCGTGTACATGATCTCTATCGGCAGGTTGTAGCGCACCTGGCGAGGCGGCGTGTCGGTCCGCTTGCGGTGGAAGATCACCGCCCACAGGATCGCGCCCCACACCACGACCCCGACGGCGAGCGCGGCGATCCAGCTGCCCTGCCAGAGCGTGACCACGACTTCGCCCTGCCTGGTGACCGGGACCGGCAGGCCGAGCCGGGTGAACGTGGTGGACTGGCAGCCGGCCGTCGCCATCAGGACGGCGGCGAGCAGCACGGAGCGCGGTATCCAGCGGCGCAGCCGCCGGGCGGGCTGGCCGGCGCCTCCGGCACCGGGCGGGCCGCCGTCTGGCGAGCCGGCTGCCAGCGCGCCGGCGGCCACCGAGCCGTCAGGCACAGCAGCATTCTCCTCGCCGGGCATAGGGCCCGGATCGTGCGCGCCCCTTCGGCGTGGGGCGCTGGGGGTGGGACTCACAGGTTGCCTTCCCAGCGGAATGACTCCCGGCTGCACGGGCAGGTCATGGCTCGTCCTACAGGCTGTCGTGCAAACAGTATCGTGCGCGCCGCCCGCCCTCGCGGGGGACCCCGATTGTCCGCCGCGTGTCCCGGCCCGATGTGCTTATGTACAGCGACGTGCGGGTATCGCTCTCCCGTGGCAGCATCCATGCGGAGGTCCCAGCGTTCCGGGCCGTCGCGCAGAGTATTGTCACCGTTTTAGCGGGAACAGCAGCACAGAGCGAGAGGCATGCGGATGACCCCCCCGACGCGCCCAGCACCCATGCTGACGATCGACGCGCTGGGCCGGAAGTGCCCCATCCCGATCATCATGCTCGCCGAGCGGATCAGGGAGGTCCCGATCGGGGCGACGGTCGCCGTGCTGGCTGACGATCCTGCCGCCCAGACCGACATCCCCGCCTGGTGCATGATGAAGTCCCAGGAGTTCGTGGTGGAGACGGCCCTGCCGCGCGGCTGGGCCTTCCTGGTCAAGCGCACCTACTGAGCGCGGCACGTCAGCCCGGCCGCCAGCGGCCCCCCGGCGCTACGGGTCACCCGCGCGCCGGAAGCGGTCCGCGAACCGCGGGTCGTTCTCCCACCAGGGCTGGTTACCGGCCGGCTCCCCCGCGGCCGGGCCGGGGTCAGCCGGGTCAGCGCGGGCGGCCACCGCCTCGGCGGCCTCCACCGCATCGAGTTCGGCGTCCACCCCCGCCGCGTCGGTCTCGTCCTCCCTGATCATCTGGATGAACTGGGCGGCCAGGAACGGCAGCCCGACGATGTCGCCGAGCACCCACAGCGCCCCGCCGCCGATGACCTGGTCGCTGCGCAGGCTGGGACCCCAGGGCCGGGCCAGCGCGTGGTAATAGGCCCCGGCGATGAGGCTCTGGCCGGCGAGGACGGCCAGGCCGAGGATGGCGTCCCCGACCACCTCGCCCGCGCTCACCCACAGGCCCACCAGGTACGGGTACGCCCTGGGCACCGGGTCGACCCGCAGGAACATCCAGAAGAACACGAATCCCGGGGCCAGCAGGGCCAGGTAGGTCAGCTCACGGACCGTGCCGCTGCGCAGGCCGGCCGCGTACCAGGGCGAGAAGTACAGCACGAACGGCACCAGCACGAGCACGAGCGTGGTGATGGCCGGGAACGTGAGGATCCGCGCCATGCGGCTGTGCACCACCGCGTCCAGGCGCCGCCCGGCCCGCGGCGCCGCGGCAGTGATGAGCGTGAGCGGCCGGCCCAGCGCCGTGAACAGCGGCACCACGAGGAGCAGCAGGATGGTCTGCACCGAGCGGATGTAGAACAGCACCCCCTGGTACACGCCGAGGAACGACATCGTGGCGATGACCAGGACGCCGAGCCCGCCGAGGTAGAAGGCGGCCATGCGGAGCGGCGGCCACGGCTGGCCGGCCCCGCGGACCCGGCGCACCCCGGCCAGGTACAGGCCGCCGGCCAGCAGCACGGCCACGAGGACGGGCACGTCCACGGTCCACTCACCCAGGACCCGGGCCGCGGTCAGCTCGGGCGGCCCCTGGTACGCGCGCCCCGCAGCGCCCGCGAGGAGAAGACTGGCCACCCCGCCACGCTACGCCGACCCGACCCGGCCCGGCCCTCGCCCGTGGCGCCCGGCCGCGGGGAAACGGCGGGGAAACTTATCCAGCGCAGTCACTACTGCATAACGGAACCCACGGGTTAAGCGATTTCTCTTGCGTGAGATGCCTGAGGGGGACGAGTCTATTCCGGTTGTGCCCTGTTTACCCAGGGCGCAGTGATCAGGCGCCATGATCATCCGTCAGGAAGGAATGTGCATGCCGCAAGTCACACGCCTGCGTGTGGTCGGGGCGACGATTGCCGCCGGAGCGCTCGCGCTCGGCAGTCTCGTCACGGCCACCACCGCGCAGGCGGCCAACCCGAGAAGGGCGATCGCCCACACCCATCCCTCGTGGGCGGTCGCCGCGAAGCGTCTCAGCAGCAAGCCCGTCACGGCCGGCACTGTCAGCGCGCGGGTGTACCTCACCCCCAGCCACCAGGCGGCGCTGGCCAGCGCCGTGGCCGCGGTCTCCAACCCGGCGAGCAAGAGCTACCGCCACTTCATGAGCCCCGCCGCGGTCCGCGCGGAGTTCGCGCCGTCCGCGGCGGAGGTCGCGTCCGTGAAGTCCTGGCTCACCTCGGCCGGGCTGAGCGTGACCAAGGTCAACGCCAAGTTCCCGGCGGGCGCCTACGTGGGGGTGCGCGGGTCCGTGGCCGCCGCCAGCAAGGCGTTCGGCGTGACGTTCGGCACCTACCGCGGCCCCGGCGGCCAGAGCGCCCGGGCACCGCAGCAGGCCGCCACCGCGCCTTCCTCGGTGGCCAGCTCGGTTCTCGCGGTCTCCGGCCTGGACACCGCGAAGAGCCAGATCAAGCCGGCGCTGCCGCCGCCCGGGCCGAACTACTGGGTCGCCAAGCCGTGCTCGACCTACTACGGCCAGCTGACCGCGACCAACAAGCCCAAGGCGTACGGCAAGTACCAGCCGTGGACGAACTGCGGCTACACGCCGAGCCAGGTCCGCGGGGCCTACGGGGTGACCAGTTCCGGGATGACCGGCAAGGGCCAGACCGTGGCGATCGTGGACGCCTACGCGTCGCCGACCATCAAGTCGGACGCCAACCAGTTCGCCACCGTCGTCGGCGACCAGCCGTTCGGGGCGGGCCAGTTCAAGCAGTACAAGGCCGGCCCGTACACGCTGGCCGGGGCGAACCAGTGTGACGCGGCGGGCTGGTACGGCGAGGAGACCCTCGACGTGCAGTCCGTGCACGGCATGGCGCCGGACGCCAACGTCCGGTACGTGGCCGCAGGCAGCTGCCTGGACTCCGACCTGCTCGAGGCGCTGGCGAAGATCGTCAACCAGCACCTGGCCAGTATCGTCAGCAACTCCTGGGGCGAGCCGGCCCAGTACTCCGTCACCGAGCAGGCTAACAACGCGATCTTCCAGCTGGGCGCGCTCGAGGGCATCGGCTTCATGTTCTCCTCCGGCGACAGTGGCTACGAGGGCCCGGGCCAGGACCCCATCTCCGCCGGGAACCAGGTCGACTCGCCGACGTCCAGCCCGTACGTCACCTCGGTAGGCGGCACCAGCCTGGCCGTCAGCAAGACCAAGAGCTACCAGTGGGAGACCTCCTGGGGCACCATCAACGACCCGCTGATTCACCTGAAGAACGGCGGCAAGAAGTGGCAGTACACACCGCCGGGCAAGTACCCCGCCGGGTATGGCGGCTCGGGTGGCGGTGGCGTGAGCACCCAGTACACCCAGCCCAGCTACCAGGCGGGCGTGGTGCCGGCCAGCCTGGCCACCAAGCTGCCGGACGGCACGACCAGCAGCACGCCCATGCGGGTGATCCCGGACGTGTCGGCGCTGGCCGACCCGAGCACCGGGATCCTGGTCGGCCAGACGACCCTGCAACCGGACGGGAAGACCTACGCCTTCTCGCTCAGCAGGATCGGCGGCACCAGCGTGGCCTGCCCCGTGTTCGCCGGCATCGAGGCGGACGCCCAGCAGGCCGCGGGCGGCGCGCTCGGCTTCGCCAACCCGGGGATCTACTACCTGGACACGCACTTCGCCTACGGGTCATCGAACGCGGCGTACAACGACGTGACCGACCACCCGCTCGGCCCGGGCCACCTGGCCCAGGTGCGTAACAACTACACCAACCCGTACACCAAGCAGGGCCCGCTGCTGACCTACCTGCGGACCCTGGGTGTCAACGGTGAGGGCGCTGACGCGCTGCCCGCCGTCAAGGGCTACGACGACTCGACCGGGGTCGGCTCGCCCGAGAATTACATCTCGGATGCGCCCTCGCTGCCGTAACCAGCGGCGACCAGCATCACGGAGGGGACGGCCCACACCGGGGCCGTCCCCTCTGGCGTTGCGGGCGGCAGCGGGCCGGGCGCGGGTTTCGTTGCGGAAAAAAGGCAGCGGCAGGCGGCGGCGCGGGGCCGGGCAGCTCAGCTGTAGTGCGCGGCGATCTCCGCGGCCGCGGACTCGCCGTACACGGCGCCCAGCCGCTCGGCCAGTGCTCCGGGCTTCAGCTCGTACTCCTGCGTGCCGACCGTCTCCAGCACGTGCACCGCGAGCATGTTGCCGAGCTGCGCGGCGCGCTCCAGTGGCAGGCCCCAGGCCACCGCGGCCAGGAAGCCCGACCGGAATGCGTCACCGGTTCCGGTTGGGTCGACCTTCCGCACCTCCGGAACCGCCGCAACGAAGACCGGATCGGCGCCGGTCCGCTCGATCCGGGCGCCGGCGGGACCGAGGGTGGTCACCCGGACGCCGACCCGGGTCAGGATCTCCGGGCCGGACCACGAGCTCTTGCGCTCGATGAGGGCTTCCTCGTACTCGTTGCAGAACAGGTAGGCCGCGCCGTCGACCAGCGCGCAGACGTCGCCGGAGGCCAGCCGGGGCAGTTGCTGCGACAGGTCGGCCGCGAACGGGATGCCCAGGTCCTTGCACTCCTGGGTGTGCGACAGCATGGCCCCGGGGTCGCTGGCGCCGATCAGCACCAGGTCCAGGCCGCCGGCCTGGGCGGCGAGCGGGGCCAGGTCGATGTCGGCGTCCTCGCTCATCGCCCCCGGGTAGAAGGAGGCGATCTGGTTGCCGTCCACGTCGGTGGTGCAGACGAACCGCGCGGTGTGCTGCGTCGTCGACTCGCGGACGCCGGCGCAGTCCACCCCGTGCTCGGTCAGCCAGGTCCGGTACGGGGCGAAGTCCTCGCCCACCGCCCCGATCAGCAGGGGGGTGAGCCCGAGGACACCGAGGCCGAACGCGATGTTCGCCGCGACTCCCCCGCGCCGGATCTCCAGCGCGTCGACGAGGAACGAGAGCGAGACCCGGTCCATCTTCTCGGGGATGAACTGCTCGACAAAACGGCCGGGGAAGGTCATCAGGTGATCGGTCGCGATGGACCCGGTGATGGCTATGCGCACTGCCGCACTCTAGGCGATGTCAGGGACCGCGGGAAGCAGTCACGGCCGGGAGGTCGCCCTCCCGGCCGTGCTCTTTGCATGTATCAGCGGAGCCTGTACCACCGCTTAAACCTGTGCGGTGACCTGTACCACCGCCTATCCGCCGGTCGAGGCGGGGCCCGCCGCAGGCGGGTGCTCGCCGAGCCGGCGGATGGCGGGGGGTCCAGGGGGGTCGTCCCCCCGGAAATTAATGGAACGAGTCGCCGCAGGCGCAGGACCCGCTGGCGTTCGGGTTGTCGATCGTGAAGCCCTGCTTCTCGATCGTGTCCACGAAGTCGATGGTCGCGCCCATCAGGTACGGCGCGCTCATCTTGTCGGTGACCACGTGCACGCCGGAGAAATCGGCGTCGACGTCCCCGTCCATCTCACGCTCGTCGAAGTACAGCTGGTAACGCAGCCCGGAACAGCCGCCCGGCTGGACGGCGATGCGCAGCCGCAGGTCGTCGCGGCCTTCCTGCTCCAGGAGAGCGCCCACCTTCGCAGCCGCGGTGTCGGTCAGGATGACACCGGTGGTTGTCGCCTCATTCTGGACCGTCATATGTGTTAACTCCCGCGTTGGACTGCCGCCGCGTCCGCGGCGCTGCCTTGTGTCTCCTGCTCCAACCATATGCGCTCCCGGGTCATTCCGGGCGGGGCGGGCCGGCTCCGGGTTTCCGGGGGCCGGGTCAGGGCCCCGGGCCGGGACCGGTCAGGGCCCAGTACCGGGGACCGGCCCGGCGAAGCGGAGGCCGCTGGTCCAGGCCTCGGTGCCGTCGGGGCGGATCAGGTACCCGGCGTAGCCGGGCAGCCCCTCGACCGCGGCCAGGACCGCGTCGCCGCCCACGGCCAGCGCGGTGGCCAGCGCGTCCGCCATGGCCAGGCTGGGCCCGGTGACCGTGGCCGACGCGGCCCGGCAGCCGGCCCGCCCGGTATGCGGGTCCAGCAGGTGCGCGCCGCGCTCATAGGTCCCGGAGGTAGCGACCGTACCGTGTACGTCCAGCACGGCGGCCAGCGCGGACGGCCGCCATGGGTGACGGATCCCGGCCCGCCAGGGCTCCCCCGGGGCCGGGCGGCCGAACGCGGCCAGGTCACCGCCGCCGTTGACCAGGGCCGCGGGCAGGCCCGCCTGGCGGACGGAGGCCAGCGCACGGTCCACCGCCCAGCCTTTGACCAGCCCGGTCGGGTCGTAGCCGCCGGGCATGGCCCACGGGTCGAACCAGCCCCCGGATGCCTCCCGGGCCGCCTGGCAGGCCGCCCGCACCTCGGCCATGATGGGCGGGCCGTCCCCTTCGGGTGCCTCGCCGCGGCGCAGCCGGCTCAGCGGGCTCCGCGGATCCCAGGTGCTGAACACCGCGTCCGCCTCGTGCAGCAGCGCGCAGGCGGCCCGGATCGCGGCGCCGGGGTCGGGGCGGGGCAGTTTCCCCCAGGACGGCGCGGGGAGCAGCACCGCGAACGAGACGACCGTGCCCATCACGTGCTCCGCGTGCGTCGCCGGGCGCCACTCGCGGTCAGCGGTCCTGTCCGGCGGCGGGGCGGCTGGCGGGCCGGGCGGTGGCACGCCGCGGCGGCCCAGCCTCACCGGAAGTGCGCCTTGTCCAGCGCGGCCTGCACGGACAGGGCGTAGGCCTGGCTGGTGTACGTGGCACCCGACACCGCGTTGATGCGGGCGCTCTGGGCCGCCAGCACCTCGTGGCGCAGGGTGGGGATGACCTGGGCAGCGAGTTGCTGGGAGTACTGCTCGGCGGTCCGCAGCACCGGGAGCGCGATCGCGGTGATCCGGCCGCCACTGATGCTGACCCGGGCGGTGAGCTCGCCGTAGCCATAGCGTTCCAGGGCGCCGGTGGCGGTCACCGGGCCCGCCGGCCCGGCGGCGGGCCCGGCCGTCGCGGGCATGGCCCGGGGGCTGGCCGGCCGGTTGTGGCCG
>JAOPYP010000001.1 GCA_025964635.1 Actinomycetes bacterium
ACATCCTGTCGGTCTTCGCCGTCCACGGCGGCACCCTCACCGAGCTGCCCAGCTCACCGACACCCCTGCCCGCCGGGGGCTCCCCCGCCGGGATCGTCACCATCTAGACCCATCCAGCCCGGTGTCCCTGGCCCGCCCGAACGGCGGGGCAGGGACATCCCCGTCCCTGCGGGGGGGTCCAGGCATCGTGCTCGCGCAGGTAGCGGATGAGGCAGCGCCCGGTCTTACCCCGGGCTTCCGGCTTCCGCGGTGAAGGGCAGGGCCCCAGCTTCCGTAGGATCAGGATCATGGCGCCCGCTGATCCCACCGCCGACGGGATCTCCCCGGCCCCGCGGTTCGATCCCGACTCCGACCAGTGGGTCCGGGTGCTCAGCGGCTCTGGGCCGCAGCGGGAGGCGGCCCTCGCGCGCCTGCACGGCCTGCTGCTGCGGATCGCGAGCGGCGAGTTGCAGCGGCGTGGCGGCCAGTTCCGCATTACCGGCCCTGAGCTCGATGACCTCGCGTATCAGGCCGCCGCCGATGCCCTCCTGGCCATCGTCGTCAAGCTGAGCCAATTCCGGGGCGAGAGCAAGTTCACGACCTGGGCTTACAAATTCGTTATCTTCGAGGTATCAGCCAAAATCGGGCGGCATTTCTGGAACAACCCGGCTGTCCGGATGGACGCGGAGGACTGGGAGCGGCTGCCCGACCGGCTCGGGCTCGACCCGGCACGGGAAACAGAGCGGCGGGAACTGGCCGGCGAGGTGCGCCGGGCGGTGGACGAGCACCTCACCCCGCGGCAGCGGCAGGTCTTCGTGGCGATCGTGCTGAATGGCGTGCCTATGGATGCCCTGGTCACCGAGCTCGGCTCGTCCCGGAACGCGATCTACAAGACAATGTTCGACGCGAGAAGTAAACTCCGGGACGTCCTTGCCGCTAAGGGGTACCTGAACGTTCAGACTTCGAGGCATTCATGAACGGCTGGACCGCTCTCGACCGCTTCCTGCGGACCGACCCGCGCGATGTGGGATGCGCTGAGGCGATGGAACTGCTGCACGTATACGCCGAACTGGCGGCCGCCGGCGCCCCGGCGGCGGAACGCTACCCGGGCATCGCAGCACATCTGGCCGCGTGCGGACCGTGTGGCGAGGACTTCGACGGCCTGCTCGCCGCAGTGCGGAGCCCGGCGGAATGAGACCGGCCGGGATCGCCACCCCGCCCCGCTAGCCGTCGCTATCCCCGCGCTCCCCGAACCCGGTCGCGGGTGATGACCGGCTTCCCGCGGTCAGGGTGCGTGTCGAGAGAACGCTCACAATCAGCAAGTGTTGTATGATGCAATTGTTCTGAGGACAGTCATTGGCCTCCCGGGCAAACCCAGCGTCGCAGTTTCCGCCCGGTCCGGGCGGAGGCTGGAGCAGCTCAGCGCCGCGGCAGGGGGGCGATGATGACCGGCGATGCATCGGGCGGGCCAGCTGCGGGACCGTCATGGCGCGCACGGGCCGGCGGCTGGATCCGGGGCACCCGGTCCGGGCTGTTCGGCATCGCCGTCGTCGTGGGACTTGCGTCCGGGCTGGGTGCAGTGGTGTTCCGGTACCTGGTCTACTTCTTCACCTGGCTGGCCACCGGGCATGTCCAGTTCGGCCAGCAGGGGTACGTGGGCAGTAGTCACCTCCCCTGGCTCGGGCTGGGGTTCTTCGTGGTGATCCCGGTCATCGGCGGCCTCCTCTACGGCCCGCTGATCTACCGGTACGCCCGCGAAGCTCGCGGGCACGGGGTGCCGGAGGTGATGCTGGCCGTCGCGGAGAACGGCGGCCGGATCCGGCCGCAGGTCAGCGCGGTCAAAGCGCTCGCCTCGGCCATGTGCATCGGCGTGGGCGGGTCGGTGGGCCGGGAAGGCCCGATTGTCCAGATCGGCTCGGCTCTCGCCTCCGGCCTGGGCCAGTGGATCCGCATGCCGGAGAACAGGCTCCGGATCCTGGTCGCCTGCGGGGCGGCGGGCGGCATCTCGGCGACCTTCAACGCCCCCATTACCGGCGTCTTCTTCGGCGTTGAGATCATCCTGCGCGAGTTCTCGGTGGACTCGCTGTTCACGGTGATGCTGTCGGCGATGCTCGCCGACGCGGTCGCCATACCCTTCCTCGGCAACCGGCCCTTCCTCTCCGCGTTCCCGGCCGGTATCGACCTGCACAGCCCCGGCAACTATCTCCTGGTCGCGGTGCTCGCGGTGGTCGCTGCCCTCATCGGCCTGCTGTTCAAGACCGTCGTGTACAAGATGGAAGACCTGTGGGACGCCGCGTGGAAGAACCGCCCGGAGTGGGCCCGGCCCGCGGTGGGCGGGATCGCCCTCGGGGTTCTCCTCCTGGCCCTGCCGCAGATGTACGGCGTCGGGTACCCGGTCATGGACAAGGCCATCGCCGGCAACTACGTCCTGTGGTTCCTCATCGTGCTGGCCGCCGGGAAGATCATCGCGTGCAGCCTGACCCTGGGCATCGGCGGATCCGGCGGGGTGTTCGCGCCCTCGCTGTTCATCGGCCTGACCTCCGGCATGGCGTTCGGCGAGATCGCCGACCACGTGTTCGGCCCGGGCGCTGGCCAGCCCGCGCTCTACGCGGTCGTGGCCATGGGAGCGGTGTTCACCGCCGCGGCCCGGGCCCCGCTCACTTCTCTGGCGAGCGTCGTGGAGCTCACGGGCGACTTCACCCTGACGCTGCCGGTCATGCTCGCGGTGGCCATCGCCTCCACCGTCTCCCGGATGCTCAGCTACGGCACGATTTACACGGCCAAGCTGCTGCGCCGCGGGATCGATGTGGACCGGGCCGCGCCATGGCGCGCGTTCGGCGACATGAAGGTTCATGAGGCCATGCAGACCCTGGGCGCGCCGCTCGCCGTCTCAGGCGGGCAGCCCGCCGCGGGCGACGGCAGGGGCCGTGACCTGGGCTCGCTTCCCGGCCCGGTGACCCACGAGGGCGACCCGCAAGTTCTTTTCTCTAACGAGTCCGTGGCCCAGGCCCTGCGCCAGCTTGAGGTCTACGGGATCGACGGCCTGCCCGTGCTGTCGCCCGACGGCCAGCAGGTTCAGGGCTGGGTCACCAGCACCGGCCTGCTCCGTGCGGTAGCCCACCGGATCGACGTTTCCGCCCAGCAGGCACCGGAGGGGGAACTCGCGGCCGAGTGGGCGCTCGCCGACCCGCAGTCGGCCCTGCGTGAGCCGCCCACCCCGCTGCCCGGCTACCAGGTCCTCGAAATCACCATCCCCGGCGATTCACCAGCCGCTGGCCAGGCGCTCGGTTCCCTGACCTGGCCGGCTGGCTGGACCCCGGTCTCGGTGACGCATCACAGGCAGCTCGGCAATCCCGACCCGGAGCTCATTCTCAGCCCCGGGGACCGCATCAACCTGCTCGTGCCCAGTCCACCGCGGCTAGCCACGGCCGTGGACGGCCAGGCAGGCGAGGACGCCCAGGCCTAGCGCGCCGCACCGGCCGGGATTACGCAGGCGGCGGGCCGGTGGACGACCTGAGGGTCAGGGAGGTGGGCAGCAGGATCTGCTTGGCCGGGCCATGTCCGCCGCTGCCGAGCTGCTCGAGCAGGAGGCGTGCTGCTTCCTGGCCGATCTCGTATTGCGGGATGCGGACGGTGGTCAGTGCGGGGCGCCACCACTCCACGAACGGCATGTCGTTGTACCCGACGATAGAGAGGCTGGCCGGGCACGGCCGGCCGGCCTGCTGGGCGGCGGCGTAGCATCCCAGGGCCATCAGGTCGTTGCCGGCCAGGATCGCGGTGATGGCCGGGACCTCGGCCAGCACGGCCAGCGCAGCCTCCTGGGCACAGGAAGCGGTCAGCGCCGGGCCATGGCGGAGGACCAGCAGGCCGGGGTCCAGTCCGAGCCGTTCCGCGGAGGAGCGGAATGCTTCGGCCCGGGTCCGCACGACCGACAGGTTGGGCGGCCCGGTGATGTGGGCGATCACCCGGTGGCCGAGCCCGGCCAGATGGGCCATGGCCGCCTGGACGCCGGCCCGGTCGTCACTACTGACAGCCGGCAGTCCGGGGTCTCCGGTCTCACGGTTGACCAGGACGACCGGCTCGGCCGCGGCTGTGAGGCGGCCGATGGTCGTTCCGTCCAGGGTGGCTGAAGCCACGATGTAGCCGTCGCAGCGGCGGCCCTGCAGCGCAGTGACGCGATCACGTTCCCGGCCGGGGTCGTTGCCGGTGTTCGCGACCAGCGCCACGTAGCCGGCCTCGGCCAGCGCGTCCTCGATGCCCTGGACGACCGGGGGGAAGACGGGGTTGGCGAGATCCGGGACGATGACGCCGATCACTGCGCTGCGCCGCACCCGCAACTGCCGGGCGACCGGGTCGGCCACATACCCGAGGCGCCTGGCCGCCAGCCGGACCCGCTCCGCGGTGGGAGCCGAGATCCGGCCTTCGAGGCGCGGGTCGAGCGCCCGCGAGGCGGTGCCGGGGTGCACCCCCGCCAGCTCCGCGACATCCCGGATCGTCGGGCGGCCTGCCATGAGCTGAGGATACTGATTGTGGCGATCGATTGCCACTATTATCCGCAGCATCTTGACATACCCGGACGAAGCCGAGCAGTATTGGTGGCAATCGATTGCCAGGGAGTTCAGATGCCTCGTATCAGTTACGTTGACCCGAGCACGGTTACCGATCCCGAGCTCGCGGCGCTCCTTGAGGAGTCCCGGACCTACGGCACGCCACGGATCGAGAGCCAGGCCATCCGGGCGCACGTGCCCGCTGTCCTGCGGACCTTCGCAGCGTCCTGGCAGCAGGTGTTCCGCGAAGGCGTGCTCGATCACCGGATCAAGGAACTGGCCCGGGTCTATGTCGCGAAGTCCATGGAGTGCGGGTACTGCGCCGGCCAGCGATCGCACATCGCGGCTGCGCAAGGCGCCACCGAGGACGACTACGACGACCTCATCGACTTCCGCCGGTCCGATCGCTATGACGATCGTGAGCGCGCGGCGCTCCGCTGGGCTGAGGCGATCGCCTGGGATCCGGGCAGCGCCGACGACGAGCTCTGGGCGGAACTGCACAAGCACTTCTCCGAGCCTGAACTCGTCGAGCTGGGCTACTTCATCGGCCTCACCATGGGCCAGCAGCGGTTCCTGAAGACGCTCCAGGTCAAGAACGGCGAGCTCGGCACGGCCAGCCTGGCCGGCCTCGCCCCTGAAGTCGCCCGCCAGCTGCAGGAAGCGGACGCCGGACCGGCGGTCTGATCTGCAGCCAGCGCTCTGACCCCTCGCCCGGCTGGCCGCCTGTCAGAGGCACTGACTAGCGTCGTCCCCAGCGGGCAGCCGAGGTACGAGGGAGATGTTGCGATGACGACGCTGGATTCCCGATCCACGCCCCGGTGGCCGGCCGCAGGCAGCCCCGGCACACCGGGGGCGCCTGCGGTGGTCGGCCGGCCCTGATCAGCGTGCCCCCTCTGGACGGCACCGTCCCCGGCGTGGCCGCCGGCGGCACGCAGAGTCCGCCCCGCCGGGACCGCCGGGCCGTTCGCGTGGTGCGGCGGCTGCTCCTGTGGCTCGCTGCCGCCGTGCTGGCGCTGACGGCCGCGAGCCTGATTTACAACGCGGCGACCAGCGGCTACGCGAGCCCCCCGGCGGGCCTGAGGTTCGCCCGGACCGGGAACATCCAGACCCGCTACCGGGCGTGGGGCACGACAGGCAGCCCCGTCGTGCTGGTACCCGGGGCTTTCGAGACCGCCGATACCTTCGCCGCGCTCGGCGCGCAGCTGGGAACCGATCACCGGGTGTTTGCGCTTGACCTGACGGGGACCGGCTACAGCCAGGCCAGACCCCCGTTCACCGTCGCGCATGACGCCGCGCAGGTTCTGGCCTTCATCCAGGCCATGGGCCTGACCGGCCGCAACGCTCCTATCGTGGTCGGCCATTCCAGCGGCGCAGCTGTCGCCGGCCTCGCAGCCCTGGACGGCGGACCGCGCATCGCCGGCGTCATGTTCCTGGACGGCGACGCCAGGCCACTGGCCGTCCCGTCGTTCGCGCCTTACCTGATCATCGGCCCCTACCGGACCACGCTGTTCCGGCTCGGGCTGAGCCTGGACTGGGTGATCCGCTCCATCTACAACTCACAGTGCGGCCCGCTGTGCCCCCCGCTCAGCCAGGCCGGCGCCGAGGTGTGGCGCCGCCCGCTGCAGCAACCCGGTGCCGAGAGTGCGCTCTGGGCCACCCTGCGGACAGGCATCCCGAGCCTCACCCAGGCCCAGCTCAGCAGGCTGCGCACCAATCCGGCGCCCAAGAGCGTGGTGTTCGGTGCTGATGACCCGCAGTACAGCACGGCAGCGCCCGCCCAGGTCGCGGCCAGGATCGGGGCCCCGCATCCGATCATCGTTCCGGGCCGCCACCTCACGATGATCTCCTCACCGCGCCAGGTCGCCGCCGCGATCCGCGTCCTCAGCCACCGGGCGGCAGCCGCAGCCAACTAAGGCGCGCGGTTGCCGCGGGTGGCCGTGGTCCGGCGACCCGCCAGGGGGCGCACGGTGCGTGCCGAAGGCGAGCTGGCTGCGCTGGCCCCTGGCCTTTGTTACGTTTCGTGATGTGGAGATTGCCTCGCTGGGATTCCGGACCGACCTGATGGTCCGGGTGCTCGAAGGCAGCGAGGTCACCGACCATCCCGGCTACCGGGCCATCCGGACCCCGGCGAATCCCGAGTTCTGGTGGGGTAACTTCCTGCTGCTGCCGGCGCAGGCGGCACACGGAGAAGCGGTCCGGTGGCTCTCACTGTTCACCGCCGAGTTCCCGGCCGCGGCCCACGTCGCGCTGGGCCTGGACATCACCAGCGATGACGGCGCTGACCTGGCCGGCCTGGCCGCGGCTGGGCTGGAGGTCCAGCGTGACACCGTCCTGACCGCCCAGGCGGTCCGCGAGCCGCCGCACGCGAACCGGGCCGCCTCCATCCGGCAGCTGGCCGGGGACAGCGACTGGCACCAATCGGCGAAGCTGCAGGAGCTGAGCGATGCCGAGGAGGGCATCGCCGCCAGCCAGTCGTTCACCAGCGCCAGGAACCGCGCCCGCCGCCGCCTCGCCGAAGCCGGCCACGGAGGGTGGTTCGGCGCGTTCCTGGACGGTGAGCTGGTCTCCCAGCTGGGCATGATTTCCGGGCCCGACGGCATCGCCCGCTACCAGGACGTCGGGACCCATCCCGCGGCCCGCCGCCAGGGACTGGCCGGAACGCTGGTCTGCCACGCTGGCCAGTACGCTCTCAACGACCTCGGTGCTCACACCCTCGTCATCGTCGCTGACCCCGACGAAGACGCCATCCGCGTGTACCGCTCAGCAGGGTTCGAAGACCGCGAAAGCCAGATCCGCGCACAGCGCCCCCCAAGCCCCACCTGAACACCCACAGCATCCGCGCAGCGCGGCTGCCACCCGCAGGAGTGGAACTGGTGCTTGAAGTGGAGGATGTCGCTGGTGAACGCGGCCGGCCCGGATGAGTCTGCGGCCGGGCCGGGCCGGCCAGTCCCGCCAAATCCAGGAACGGCCTCTTGACGCCTGCCGCGGTAACTAGTTGGCTGCCATAGCCGCGCAGTCGCGTGAGTCCAGGTGGGCCGGCTGCTGGTTTAGCTGACGACGTTCCTTTCCGTTGTGCTTCCGGGGGTGTGCACGGTGCCGATTGACCATGTTGTTGTGCTGTGTCTGGAGAATCGCTCGTTTGACCATATGCTCGGGTTTCTCGATCACCCGGATCCGGCCTTTGACGGGCTGTTGAGCGGCGGCCCGCACGACAACCCCGGCTGGGACGGCGGGGCGCGGGTGGCGGCAGCACCGGAGGCGAAGAAGGTCCTGCCGTTCGGCCCCGACCACTCTCATGACGCGGTCATGGAACAGCTTGCGCTGGCCGGCCGCGGTCGGAGGCGGCACCCGACCAACAGCGGATTCGTGGTGAGCTACGAGCGCAAAGCGCGCGGGCTGGCGCCGGCCCGCCTGGACGGCCTGCTCGGCCCGCTGCTGAACTGGTGGATGCAACGCAAGCAGGCGGCCACCGCGACAGCGGCGGGGCGGGGCCCGTTAGTGATGCTGGGCCAGGATCCCGGCCAGGTGCCGGTGCTGAGCCAGCTGGCCCTTCAGTTCGCCGTCTGCGACCGGTGGTTCTGCTCGGTGCCCGGGGAGACCTGGCCCAACCGTAATTACCTGCACGCCGCGACGTCGGACGGCGAGACCAACATCGAGATCAGGACCTACACCAACCGCACCATCTTCGAGTTGCTCGAAGACAGCGGCGCCAGCTGGCGGATCTACCATGACGACACCCCGCAGGCCTGGGCGTTCCCCGCGCTGTGGGACACCCCCGCCCAGCATGCGAAGTGGTATCCCGCGTCGCGCTTCGCGGAGCACGCCGCGGCCGGGGACTTGCCCAGCTACTCGTTCATCGAGCCCAACCACCGGCCGCCGCTGCACACGCTTGACCACCACCCCGCCGTCGGCGGCAGCCCCGATGTCAGCACCAGCCAGCATCCCGAGAACAACCTGGTGTCCAACGCCGCCTATGACACGTTCGACCCGGCCACCGACACCGACTTCGCGCGGGGCGAAGGGCTGATCGCGACCATCTACGAGGCGCTGCGGGCGAACCCGGGCCTGTTCGCGCGAACTCTGCTGCTCATCACCTACGACGAGCACGGAGGCCTGTACGACCACGTGCCCCCGCCGACCGGCGTTCCGGCGCCCGGCGGCCGGCGGAGCGCACTCGCCCGGATCCTGCATGCCATCTGGCACCGCAGAGTGCGCCGGTTCGGTTTCACCATGCTCGGCCCGCGGGTGCCTGCCGTCATCGTCTCGCCGCTCATCGAGCCCGGCACCCTCCTGCACCAGGTCCACGACCATGCGAGCGTTCCGGCGACCCTCCGCGCGCTCTTCGCCCCCCAGGCGAAACCTCTGACCCGCCGGGATGCCTGGGCCCCGCGGTTCCACGAAGCCGCGACCCGCACGGTTCCGCGCACCGACCTGCCCGACCTTTCCGCCTACCTCCCCACAGCACCGACAGCAGCGGCCACGTCCGCTGCTGCGGCACCCGCGGCACCGGGCGGAGCCGGGCAAGGCCAGGTCCCCCACTACTACCGGGACTTCATCGAGCAGGCCGACCTGGTCAGCGAGCGCCTCCGCCAGGTCGGCGAGCCTGAGATCCCAGCCCGGCCCGCGCCCGGCGGAGTCCAGCGCGCCAGCCAGACAAGCGCCGCTTTCAACCAGGCCGCCCACCGGCACCGGCACCCTTCCTCCTGACGGCCAGCAGGCCTGGCGCGATCCGTCGTTACAGAGAGCGGGAGCTCCCGGTCCCGTCATGCGGCCACCGCCGGCAGGCCGGGCTCACCCGGGATCGGGCCGGAGCTCATAATGCATGGTCTGGTACCGCATCAGGCGGTGGGCCAGCGGGACGGCCACCGCCTGCAGCAGCCGGTGACGCCGCGCCAGGGCCTTCGCGGCGATGCGAGCCTGCCCGTCCCCCAGCAGTGTCGCGCGAGCCTGGATAGGCGGCCCGGTCCGCGTGCCCCGCAGGGTCGAGGCCGCGACCTGGACGTGGGGGTTGTTACGCAGGCGCTTCGTCTTCCACGCCTGGTCATAGGAGCGGAAGAACGCACGGTCGCCGTCGAAGGCGATGCTCACCGGCGTCTCGACCCCTGTCCCATCCCGCTTGTACGTGGTCAGCAGAATCGTCCGGGCGTCCCTGACCGCTTCAAGGTCGCTGCTCACTGTGTCCTCCTTCGCCGTGGTCTCCCTTCTAGGACGAGATGCCCGGCCCCGTTGTGACAGCCATGCTGGCCAGGTGCGCCAGTGGGTAGGTTTGCCTGATGAGCTTCGACGTCAGCGCGGACGCCTACCAGCGGTTCATGGGCCAGTACTCGGAGCCGCTGGCGAAGCGGTTTGCTGATCTGCCCGGGGTCCGCGCGGGACAGCGGGTGCTGGATGTGGGCTGCGGGCCCGGCGCGCTCACGGCTGAGCTGGTGAACCGGGCGGCCGTGGTGAGCGCGGTGGAACCATCGGCGTCGTTTGCCGCCGCGGTCCGGGCGCGGCTGCCGGGGGTGGACGTCCGGCAGTGCCCGGCCGAGCAGCTGCCGTTCCCCGATGACGCCTTCGATGTCGCCATGGCGCAGCTGGTCGTTCATTTCATGGCTGATCCAGTGCTGGGCCTGCGGGAGATGGCCCGGGTCACCCGGCCCGGCGGGGCTGTCTGCGCGTGCGTGTGGGATCACGCGGGTGCCCGCGGCCCGCTGGCCGCGTTCTGGTCCGCGGTCCGCGAGCTGGATCCGGCGGCCGACGACGAGTCGGGCCTGGCCGGGGTCCGCGAAGGTCATCTGGCCAGCCTCTTCGCCCAGGCCGGGCTCAGCCGGGTCCAGGTCACCACGCTGACCGTGGAGGTCCGTCACGCGAGCTTCGAGCAGTGGTGGGAGCCGTTCACGCTCGGTGTCGGCCCGGCCGGGGCGTATGTGGCGTCCCTCCCCCCGGATCACCGGTCCGCGCTGCGTGACCAGTGCCGGCGCCACCTGCCTGCAGGCCCGGTCGGGATCAGCGCTGCCGCGTGGGCCGTGACCGCCCGGGAGGGCGCATGAGGACTCGGCGTGCCGTGCTGGCCGCCGTGTCTGTTCTGGCCGGGTTGTGGTGGGCCGCGCTCCCGGCGGTGGCCACGGCCGCAGGCCCCCGGCCCGCAGGTGGCTGGACTTCGGAACAGCGGTGGAGCCCGAAGAATGACTGGGAGCCGAACATCGCGGCGGATCCCTCATCGGCGTGGCTTTATCAGATGACCACTCAGTACGGCGGCTCCCCGGTGTGCCGTCCGCACATGGATCACTGCATCGTGTTCCGGTCGTCGGCGGACCGGGGAAGGACATGGCATAAGAGCATGGTCATGAACAGGCGGCAGTGCCCTCCAGCTCGGGCCTGCCGCCGGGCGGCCTGGCAGAACGACCCGGTGCTGGCCGTGTCGGCGTCTGGCGTCATCTACGCGGCGTGGATGAATCAGTGGGACGTGGTCTTCGCGAAGTCACGGGATCACGGCCGGACATGGACGGGTCTTCACGATTTCCGGCGGGCGCTCGGGGCATCGTTCACGGATAAGCCCTGGATCGTGATCTCGCCGAGCGGGAAGGATGTGTACGTCGCGTTCAACCGCAGCGACTCCTACATCTCCGCCTCACGCGACTACGGACGGACATGGTCCAACCCGGTACGGACGAACACCGGCGGCCGGTACTGGTTCGCCGAGGCGGGCGCGGTGGCGCCGGACGGCCACGTGTACTTCGCCGAGAGCGCCGAGCACCAGAACGCCAAAGGCACGGTACGGCTCGCGGTGATCTCCTCGGCCACCGGCGGCACCTCGTGGACGACCGCCTATGTTGCTGGTAGCCAGCAACAACCGCCCTGCCGCGCCAGGCTCTGCCCGAACGACTTCTACGGGCCGCAGATTTCGCTGGCCATCGACCGCGCAGGGACCATCCTCGCCGCCTACGTCGCGAATACCTCCCCCGGGGCGCCGATGAGGCTCTACGCGATCACGTCGGCCAACGGCGTGTCCTGGAGCGCCCCGGTCATGCTCGGCGCTCGTGCCACCAGGGTGGGGGCAGACTTCCCGAAAGCCTCGGCCGGCCCGCGGCCCGGCGACTTCCGTGTCGCGTGGGAAGACGACGGCAACGGCGCCAGGGCGTGGAATGTCTGGTACCGGGCGACGGTAAACCGGGGGGTTTCGTGGAGTCCCGCCGTCCGCCTCTCCAACCTCAGATCCGGTGCGCCCTACAAGACCAGAGCAGGCTTCCGGTTCCCCTACGGCGACTACCTGGGCATGACCGTGGACAGTCATGGCACCAGCTACCTGACGTGGAGCGAGGGAAACAGCTACCGCGGTCCCGGCACCACCTGGTGGGCCCGGAATCAATCCGGCCCGCCTGCGGCGGCGGGCTCAATAGCGGGCTGAGCTGGTTCGCAGCATCGGCCACGCGGGGAGGGTGACGCCGTCCACGGTCGCCCCGCCGAAGCCGAGCACCGGCCCGGGCCCGGCGGTGATGGCGGCGGGGAAGTCGAGCGCCGGCGCCGACGCCTCGTTGAGATCGGCCAGTTGCCCGGGGGTGAGGGTGATCTCCAGCGAGTCCAGGTTCGCACGCAGTTGCTCGGCCGTGCGGGCGCCGATGAGCGTCGAGGTGATCCCGGGCCGGCTGCGCACCCAGGCGAGCGCGGCTTCCGCCGGGCTGGCCCCGATCTCCGCCGCGACCCGTGCGACCGCGTCGATGATGCCCCAGTCCCGCTCACTCGGCCCGCCCAGGCGGCCGGCCCGCAGGCTGTCGCCGGGTGCGCCCCCATCGCGAACGTACTTGCCCGAGAGCTGGCCGCCGCGCAGAGGGCTCCAGGGCAGGACGCCGACACCGAGCGCTTCAGCCATCGGCAGCAGTTCACCTTCGGGCGTGCGCTCCAGAAGCGAGTACTCGATCTGGAGTGCGGTCACCGGTGCCCAGCCGCGGAAGCAGGAGATCATCTGGCTCTGCGCGGCGACCCACGCCGGCACATTGCAGAAGCCGGCGTAGCGGATCTTCCCGGCCGTGACCAGGTCGTCGAGCGCTCGCAGGGTCTCCTCGACCGGGGCGCGGCGGTCCCAACCGTGCAGCCAGTAGAGGTCGACGTAGCCGGTCTGGAGGCGCCGCAGCGACTCCTCGAGCTGGGCGATAAGCGCCTTGCGGCCGGCACCGCCGCCGTTGGGGTCGCCGGGGTGAAGGTTGGCGAAGAACTTGGTGCCGAGCACGACGCGTTCGCGCAGGCCCGGCCGGGCGGCGAGGAAGTCGCCGACAATCTTCTCGGAGTGCCCGTTGGTGTAGGTGTTGGCGGTATCGACCACGTTGCCGCCCCGGTCGAGGTACTCGGCCAGGATCGCCTCGGAGGTCCCGGGGCTCGCGCCCCAGCCGTTGTCCTCGCCGAAGGTCATCGTGCCCAGCGACAGCGGGCTGACGCGCAGGCCGGAACGGCCGAGCGTGATGTAGGAGTCAAGAGAGGCCATGGCTTCAGGACACCACGGCGGACCCGCCGGGCGGTAGATCGATGCTGCCCGGGGCTTGCACGATCCTGCCAACCACGGCAGTGAGGGGGCACCTGGCGTGATTCACTGGGGGCATGGATGAGCTGGCCCGCCTGAAGGAGCCGATCGCCCGCCACGCAGGCGGCCGGGTAACGCGCACAGCGCTGCCCGGCGTCTCGGTCATCCGCTCGCCGACGACGACCGAGCCCTTGAGTGACGTGGCCCGGCCGACGCTCGGCCTCGTCGCCCAGGGGGTCAAGGAGACGGCGCTCAACGGCCGCACCTTCACCTACGGCGCGGGACAATTCCTCATCGTGTCGGTCGAACTGCCGGTGGTCGGGCACATTACGCAGGCCAGCGCTGAGGAGCCGTTCCTCGCCTTCGTGCTCGAGCTGCAACCGGAGAAAATCGCCGCGCTGCTGCTCGAAACGGCGCCGGCGGCTGCCGCCCGGCCGGGTGCCTTCAACGCCACGCCCGCCGGCATCGCCGTCAGCGACGCTTCGCCGGCGCTGCTCGACGCGATCGGCCGGCTGCTCGCACTCCTTGATGCGCCTGACGACGCCGCGGCGCTGTCGGCCGGCGTCGAGCGCGAGATCCTGTGGCGCCTGGTCACCGGCCCGCAAGGGGCGACCGTGCGGCAGATCGGGCTGGCCGACAGCCGGCTCGCCCACCTGGCCCGCGCCATCCGCTGGATCCGCGGCCACTACGACCAGACGCTGCGCGTCAAGGAACTCGCGGCGCTGGCGACGATGAGTGTCACGTCGTTCCACCGCCACTTCCGGGCGGTGACCTCGATGACACCGATCCAGTTCCAGAAGCAGATCCGCTTGCGCGAGGCCAGAGCCCGGCTCCTCGCCGAGCCCGGAGATGTCTCCGGCGCCGGCTACGCGGTCGGCTACGACAGCCCGTCGCAATTCAGCCGCGAGTACCGGCGCATGTTCGGCGTGCCACCCAGCCGCGATGCGCTCGCCCTGCGCGAGGCGGCCGTGCTGCCGTCGATCTAAAGCTGGCGGTGATCGCCGGGCCGGGCCGCTCTCAGCTGCCGGGACAGTGGCAGGATGACAGCACCTGCAAGGGAGCGGAGAGTCCGGCAATGGCGCTGACACACGAAACCATGACCGACGAACAGCGGAAATCGGTCGTCACCGAGTACCTCAAGGCGTTCGACAATGCTGGCGTGACCTCAACTGGCGGAAGCATCCTGGACCTGTTCGCAGAAGACGCGCAGGTGTACTTCCCCAAGTGGGGACTGGCCAATGGCAAGGAGGAGATCGGCAGGCTCTTCTCCGACGTGGGGACGACCCTCAAATCGATCACCCACCATTACTCGCACTTCAACTGGGTCTTCTCCGGCAGCGACACCGTCGTGTGCGAGGGCACCAGCCATGGCGAGCATCAGGACGGCCCGTGGCGGGCTGGTGTGCCCGAGTGGGCGGCGGGCCGGTGGTGTGACGTCTTCGAGATCCGCGACTGGAAAATCCAGCGCTGCTTCATCTACCTCGACCCCGACTACGCGGCCCAGGACTCCGCGCGCTATCCGTGGCTGGCAGGCACGTAGGAAGACCTGCACCCCGTCGGCGGATCCCACGAGGTGACCGTGGTGATGGCCCCGGCGTGTATTGACGAAGTCATCATGGATATGTAATGTCCATTATTATGAGACTGCCTGAAGGTGCGGAGTGGGCCCTGCACTGCACCTGGCTGCTGACCTTCGCCCGGGACGGCGACGCGCTGCCGGCCCGGCGCGTGGCCGAGTTCTACGGCCTGCCCGAGGCCTACCTCGCCAAGCTGCTCAAGGCGCTGGTGCGGGCGGGCCTGCTCACCGCCGCCAGCGGCCCACGGGGCGGTTTCCGGCTCGGCCGCCCACCGGAGACGATCACCGTCGCCGACGTTATCGAGGCCGTGGAGGGGCCAGGCCCGCTGTTTCAGTGCACGGAAATCCGCCAGCGCGGACCCGTCCCGCTCACCGGCGCCGCCTGCCGGACGCCCTGCGGCATAGCCCAGGTCATGCACCGGGCCGAAACTGCCTGGCGGCAGGAGATGGCTGCCACCACCATCGCCGATCTCGTTGAGACCTCAGGCATAGGTGCGGCCAGCCGGGTCAGCACCTGGCTGGCGGCTCTCCCCGGAACATCGTGAGACTCGATCACAGGATCCGGGAGGCCGAGACCCGGCTGTTCGCCCGCAGTGGCCTGCAGTCCGAGGAGTCCTTTCTCCACCTGGACTCGGCCAAGGTGCGCCTGCGGGTCCTCAGCACCGGGGCAGGGCCGCCGCTGGTGATGTTGCACGGGGTGAGCCTCGCCGCAGCCGTGTGGGCACCCTGGCTCGCCGATCTGGCCG
>JAOPYP010000004.1 GCA_025964635.1 Actinomycetes bacterium
CGCTACGGCGCCGGACTGTAGTTCTGCACCTGGCGCTACGGCGCCGGGCAGTAGTTCTGCGCCCACCGCTAATTCTGCGCCCGGCCTTGCCGCGCCGGGCGTTAGTCCTGGCGCGGCCGGCCGGGGAGGTACACGGTGCGGCGGGTCTGCCGGGCCTGGCGGGCCGCGGGCACCCGGGCCGCCTGGGCGGGCGCCATCCGGGCCTCGGCCTCGGCCCAGCCGAGGAACTCGGCGTCGTCCAGTTCCTCCTCCTGCAGCCGGATGGCCCGGGGGTCGGTGAGCACGCCACCGTCGAAGACGAAGTTCATGATCGCCTGGGGCCGTGCCCCGGCCGCGGCTGACCAGTCCACGACGAGCAGATCTCCGGCCGGGATGTCCAGGGCGAGTTCCTCGGCGATCTCCCGGCTCACGCACTGGTCCGGCGCCTCGTCAGCTTCGACGATGCCCCCGGGGATCCCCCAGTCCGGCCGGTAGTTCGGCTTGACCAGCAGGATGCGGTCCTCGGAGTCAGTGATCAGCATGCTGGCGGACAGGTACACGGTGGGCAGGCTGGCGAACCAGTCCGCGGTGCTCAGCAACGGTTCAGGCACGCCTAGCAAGCTACCGGGTGCGCCGCTTGGCCACGTGCATAGCCTGGTCGGCCTGGCGCAGCGCGGCGTCCGCGGACTCACCGGGCGTGGCGAGGTGGATGCCGATGCTGACCGGCACCGACACCAGGTGGCCGTGGATGAGATGGGGCTGATTCAGCGCGGCGCTGACCCGGCCGGACAGGCCGTCCAGCCCGGCGGCGTTGATCCGGGGGGCGCTGACCGCGAACTCGTCCCCGCCCAGCCGGGCGACCGTGTCCTGCGGCCGGACATGGGAACGGAGCCGGTGGCCGATGGTGAGCAGCGCCTCGTCGCCCGCGTCGCGCCCGTACGTGTCGTTGACCTGGTTGAACCCGTCCGCGTCCAGGTACATCAGGCCCACCTGGGTGCCCGCGGACTGGCCCCGGCGGCCGGTCAGGGCGGCGTTCAGCCGGTCCGCGAACAGGCTCCGGTTGGCCAGGCCGGTGAGCGGGTCATGGGCGGCCTCGTGCGCCAGCGTCTGCTCGGCCATCTTCCGGCGGGTGATGTTGACATGGGACGTCACCGCGCCCCGCAGGTCACCGCCGAGCGGCGTGATGCGCAGCAGGAACCACCGGTTGACGGCCGGGGACGGGCACGGGTACTCCAGCTCGCTGTGCACGGTGTCCCCGGCCAGGACGGCCCGCAGGCCGTCCGCCGCCCGCAGCGCGTCCTGGCTGCCCGCCGCGGCGGACTGGGCGCACAGGTCGAAGTAGTTCACGCCGAGCCCGGTGCTCTCTGGCTGGCCGCCGTTATCCAGGGCGAACATCAGCCAGACCCGGTTAACGACCACGATCGTCCCGTCGGGATCCAGGACGGCGATCGCGTCCGGCATCGCGTCCAGCACCGCCCGGGCCAGCCCGTCGCTCATCATCGCGGCCTCCGCCGGACGCTCCACAGAACGCAGCACAGTAGTGACTACCAGCAGCCTACTGACGCCGACGGCACGGCGGCGGCCTCCCCGGGTCTTACCGGCGGTGCCGGGCGCGGGCCGCGTGCGGTACCCGCCCGGGTTCGTCCGGGTCCACGTCCTTGCGGGTTACGGCCAAGTAGGCGACGAAGCCCACGATCACGACGGTCAGGATCAGCGCGACCAGCCCGCGGCCCAGCCCCACTCCGCCGTGCGAGTGCCCGACCCCCAGCCAGTCGGCGTAGGACGCGCCGAGCGGGCGCGTCAGCACGTAAGCGAACCAGAAGGCGAAGATCGCGTTCATCCGGAGCTTCCAGTACGCGAGCGCCGGGATCGCGATGAACACGGTGAACATGATGCCGGAGGCCAGGAAGCCCAGCCCCAGCGTCATGGCGGTCAGGTCGCCGAGCGCCGTGCCGAGCGCGAACGTGGCCATCACCGTGAGCCAGTAGAAGGCCTCCCGGCGCGGGGTGTAGATGCTGTGGATGGACAGCGTCCCCTCCACCGCGTACCAGGCCACGAAGATCACGGCCAGGCCGGCGCCGAAGAACGTGGTGGAGATCGTGTAGGGGACGTGAAGCACAATGTGCATGCCGTCGGCGCACAGGGTGCCGAACACTGCCACCATGGCCACCGCGAACCAGTAGACCCAGGCCATGTACTTGCGGACCCGGAACTGGAGCACCAGCGCCGCCACGAACGCCACAGTGCCGATCACCCCGATGGGGACCGGGCCGTACCGGAAGGCCAGAAAATCAGCGAGGGCCTCGCCCATGGCCGTCGTCAGGATCTTGATGATCCAGAAGTAGACGGTGATCTGCGGGACCTTGCTGGCCGCGTACTGCGCGGGGACGCTTACGCCGGTCCGGCGGAGCTGAGGTGATGCCACCGCGCAAGGATGCCATACGGTCCCGAGCGCCCTACCGGGCCTTTACCAGGAGCACACCATGTGCCGGCCAACGCCCCGGGTGAGCAAACGGCCCCCGCCCCGGGAGCGGGGCGGGGGCCGGCGTTGGTCACACGCGAGCCGCGGCGCGGATCAGGTTCCGGGGACGCGGCCCCGGATGTAGATGGGCGTGCCCTTGGCCTCGTTGACGTACACCATCCGGTGGAAGAACGCGGCGATGTCCATCGGGATCCGCACGCAGCCGTGCGAGACCGCCGCCAGCGGCACCGGGACGTCGCCGTGGATGGCGTACGACCCGCCGATGAAGAACACCGGGTTGTACATGGTGCCCAGCGGGACCTTCACCCAGCCGCTGGCGTACCAGTGCGCCCGGAAGTTCCCGTCCGGGGTGATCGCGGGACCGCAGGTCGCCTTCGGGTTGCCCCCGCACGGGTAGTAGTAGCCGCCCCCCGGGGAGATGTGGCTGATCAGCTGGGGCACGTTGTGCCGGTAGAGGACCAGGTAGCCCAGGGTCAGGTGGACCTCGACGCGCCAGCTGCCGCCCTTGGGCACGAGCACCTTCGGCTGCCGGGGGTGCACCAGCGCCCGCTTCATCTTCCCGGTGACGTCATTGGGGGCGATGGTGGTCTGGACGCCCTGGACCTCCTTGAACGCCCACACGGCCTCCAGCGTGCTCAGGCCGAACTGCCCGTCGGGCCGGCCCGGGTAGTAGTGCAGGTAGGCCAGCCGCTCCTGCAGGCGCCGGACCGCGGGACCGTGCATGCCGTAATTCAGGGGACCCTTCGGCGGCGTGTACACGGCGCCGGCCGCCGGGACGCTGCGGGCCGCCGGGGACGCCACCGCCGCGCCCGCGTTGCCGCTCTGGCTGAGCACTGACGCGCCCAGCGCGGTCACCACCCCCGCCGTGCTCAGCCATCCCACCACTCTTCGCCTCATGGCGATTCCTCGCTTGTCCTTGCTTGATGGCTGACCGTCAGCATGCCGCGGACACGCGGAATGCTGACGCCGACAGCGCGACCCTCAGAAGATTTCCCGACCACTTTCCTAGACGTCCTACCGGCGGTCGCGGTTGCCCCGCGGACAACACCAGTAATCATTCCCAATTCATGCCGGGATGCCTCCCCGGACATCAGAGGGAAGCACGATCGCTGGAGAGTACCGGTCGGCGCGGGCGGCTGGCGACCGGACTCGCCGCGTACGTCCGGCCGTGCCCATCAGGCCTGTACATGAGGCCGCGGCCGCGCGGGCCGCCGGTGACCACCGGGTAGCATGCCGGTCGTGCCGCCAGGTAGCGTGCCGGGAACCGTCCCGGGGATGCAGGACCACGCCAGGACGTGGTTGCGGCGGCAGACCTCGCACTGGCGGGACTGGCCGCCGGAGCAGCTGCTGGCGGCCAAGCGCGCCGCGGGCACCCGGATCAGCGTGGTGATCCCGGCCCGGGATGAGGAACGCACGGTGGGCCGCGTGGTGGGCGCGCTCCGGCAGGCCCTGCTGGTGGACACGCCGCTGGTGGACGAGATCATCGTGATCGACTCGGACTCCGCCGACGGCACGGCCCGGGCGGCGGAGCGGGCCGGCGGCACCGTGCACCGGGCCCGTGACATCGTCCCCGCGCTCGGCTCCTACCCCGGCAAGGGCGAGGCGCTGCGGAAGTCCCTCCTGGTCGCGCAGGGCGATCTGCTGGTCTTCGTGGACGCCGACCTGACCCGCTGGGGACCGCACTTCGTCACCGGGCTGGTTGGTCCGCTGCTGGCCGGCCCGCCAGACTCAGGCCAGCAGGTGCAGCTGGTCAAGGGGTTCTACGAGCGGGTCCGGACCGAGCGTGACGGCTCCACCTCGACCGAGGGCGGCCGGGTGACCGAGCTGGTGGCCCGCCCCCTGCTGAGCCTGTGGTGGCCGGAGCTGGCCGGGGTGGTCCAGCCGCTGGCCGGGGAGCGGGCGGCCCGGCGCGAGCTGATGGAGTCGCTGACGATCCCGGTCGGCTACGGCGTGGAGCTGTCCACCCTGCTGGACACGTTCACCCGGCACGGCCTCGGCGCGCTGGCCCAGGTGGACCTCGGCTCCCGGGCTCATCGCCATCAGGCCGACCACGACCTGGCCCTGATGGCGGCAGAGCTGATGGTGGTCGCGGAAGCGCGGCGGGACCACCCGGAGCCCCCCGGCCAGCAGCTGCACCAGTTCGTCCGGGAGAACGGCGAGGTGCGGCCGCGGTCCCGGGCCATTCCCAGCCACGAGCGGCCGCCCGCAGTCACGGTGAAGGCGGCGTGAGGTGACCGACGGGGCCGCCCAGCAGGTCCTCCGGCTCGGCCGGCATTCCTTCGCCCCGGCCCGGCGGCTGGTCATGGGCATCGTCAACCGCACCCCCGACTCCTTCTACGACCGCGGTGCGACCTGGGACGAGGATGCGGCCATGGCCCGGGTGCACGCCGTGGTGGCCGAGGGCGCCGACATCCTCGACATCGGCGGCGTGGCCGCCGCGCCCGGCGCCCCGGTGGAGGTGGCCGAGGAGATCCGCCGGACCGTGCCGTTCGTGGCCGCGGTCCGCGCCGCCTACCCGGACCTGGTGATCAGCGTGGACACCTGGCGGCACGAGGTCGGCCGGGAAGCCTGCCTGGCCGGCGCGGACCTGCTGAACGACACCTGGGGCGGCCAGGACCGGCAGCTGCCCGCGGTGGCTGCCGAGTTCGGGGCCGGCCTGATCTGCGCGCACGCTGGTGACCAGCCCCCCCGGACCCGCCCGTTCCGGGTCGCCTACGACGACGTGATGGCCGACGTCCTGGACCGCACGCTGGACCAGGCGGCCCGCGCCACCGCGGCCGGGGTGGATCCGGCCCGGATCCTGATCGACGCGGCCCACGACTTCGGCAAGAACACCTGGCAGTCGCTGGAGGTCACCCGGCGGCTGGGTGAGATGGTGGCGACCGGCTGGCCGGTGCTGGTGTCCCTGTCCAACAAGGACTTCATCGGGGAGACGCTGGACGCTCCCCCGGAGCGGCGGCTGACCGGGACGCTGGCCACCACGGCCATCTGCGCCTGGCTGGGCGCCCGGGTGTTCCGGGTGCACCAGGTCCGCGAGACCCGGGACGTGCTGGCCATGGTGTCCGCGATCCAGGGTGAGCAGCCGCCCGCCCGGACCGTCCGCGGGCTGGCCTGATGACACCGTGATCACGAGCGCCGCCCTCTGCCCGTGGCCGCCGCTGCTCGTCCGCGAGCTGACCGGCGCGGATCCGGTGCTGCCCGAGCTGCGGGCCGCCTGCGCCGAGGCGGTCGCCACGCTGCTGCGGGA
>JAOPYP010000061.1 GCA_025964635.1 Actinomycetes bacterium
TTGCGGCCGGAGCCGCCCGCAGCGGAGCCGCCCGCGGGGAAGCCACCCGCGGGGCAGCAGGGGAACGGCGCGCAGAATGGCACTGACAGCGGGGAGCGGAACGGCCATTGAACGGGGACGAAGAGCGCGGTGACGCCGCGGGCCCGGACATCGTGATCATCACGGGGATGTCCGGCGCGGGACGCAGCACGGCGGCCAAGTCCCTGGAGGACCTGGACTGGTTCGTGGCCGACAACCTGCCGCCCGGCCTGCTGCCCACCATGATCGAGCTGGCCCGCCGGGCCATGGGCGCGGTGCCGCGGATCGCGGCCGTGATGGACGTGCGCAGCCGGGCGTTCACCACCGACCTGCAGTCGGCCATCGGGGAGCTGGCCGCCCGGGGCGGCCGGCCGCGGGTCGTGTTCCTGGAGGCCAGCGACGACACCCTGGTCCGCCGGTTCGAGAGCGTCCGCCGCCCGCACCCGCTGCAGGAAGACGGCCGGGTGGTGGAGGGCATCGCCGCGGAGCGGGAACTGCTCCGCGGCGTCCGCGAAGAAGCCGACCTGGTCATCGACACATCGGCGCTGAACGTGCACGAGCTGCGGGCCCGGATGCACGACGCGTTCAGCGCCGATGTCCCGGCCACGCTGCGGGTGAACGTGGTGTCCTTCGGCTTCAAGTACGGGCTGCCGGTCGATGCGGACATCGTGGCCGACTGCCGGTTCCTGCCCAACCCGCGCTGGGTCCCCGACCTGGCCCCGCTGACCGGGCAGGACGAGCGGGTCCGGGACTACGTGCTGAGCCGGCCCGGGGCCGCGGAATTCCTGGACTCCTACCTGGCCGCGCTGCGCGTGGTGCTGGCCGGCTACGAGCAGGAGGGCAAGCGCTTCGTCACGCTGGCGATCGGCTGCACGGGCGGCAAGCACCGGAGCGTGGCGGTCGCCGAGCAGATCGCCAGCCAGCTGAGCGGCAAAGGGCCGGCCGTCCAGGTCGTCCACCGGGATCTGGGGCGCGAATGACGGCTGGCCCGGCTGACCCCGGCCCCTCCAGCTCCAGCCAGGCCGACGTGGACCTGGTCGCCTCCGTCCGGCCGCTGAACCCCAAGGTGGCGGCGCTCGGCGGCGGGCACGGCCTGTCCGCCTCGCTCTCGGCGCTGCGCCGGGTCACCCGCCAGCTGAGCGCGATCGTGACCGTGGCCGACGACGGCGGCTCCAGCGGCAGGCTGCGCCGCCAGTACGGCGTCCTGCCGCCCGGGGACCTGAGGATGGCGCTCGCGGCGCTGTGCGGCGACGACGCCTGGGGCACCACCTGGAGCCGGGTCGTCCAGCACCGCTTCACCGGCGAGGCCGAGCTCGGCGGGCACGCCGTGGGCAACATGCTGATCGTGGCCCTGTGGGAACTGCTCGGCGACACCGTGCAGGGCCTGGACTGGGTGGGCCGGCTGCTCGGCGCGTACGGCCGGGTGCTGCCCATGGCGTCAGTCCCGCTCGACCTGGTAGCCGAGGTGGAGGGGCTCGACCCGGAGCGCCCGCTCGGGCTGAGCACCGTGCGCGGCCAGGTCGCCTGCGCGTCCACCACGGGCCGGGTCCGCTCGGTGTCGCTGATCCCGGAGGATCCGCCCGCGTGCCCGGAGGCCGTCACCGCGATCCTGGACGCCGACTGGGTGGTGCTCGGGCCAGGGTCCTGGTTCACCAGCGTGCTGCCCCACCTGATGGTCCCGGAACTGGCGCAGGCGCTGGTCAGCACTCCGGCCCGGCGGATCGTGGCGCTGAACCTGGTCGCGCAGCCCGGCGAGACGGAGGGATTCTCCCCGCAGACCCACCTGGAAGTGCTGGCTGATCATGCGCCACAGCTGAAATTTGACATCGTGCTCGCCGACCGGGGGGCCGCGGGGGGCGCGGCCGCCGAGCTGGAAAAGGCGGCGGGCATGCTGGGCGGCAGGCTGGTCCTGGCCGACCTGGCGATGCGCGATGGCACACCACGCCACGACCCGCGTCAGCTGGCCGGGGCGTTCGCAGAGATTTTCGAGGGGGAGTGATGCCGGTGGCAATGACCGGCCTGGTCAAAGACGAGCTCAGCCGTGTGACGGTGCTCAAACCATGCTGCCGCAAGGCGGAGGTGTCCGCGCTGCTGCGGTTCGCCGGGGGGCTGCACCTGGCCAGCGGGCGCATCGTGGTGGAGGCCGAGCTGGACACCGGCGTGGCCGCGCGGCGGCTGCGCAAGGACATCGCCGAGGTGTTCGGCCATTCCTCGGACCTGATCGTGCTGGCCCCGAGCGGCCTGCGCAAGGGTAACCGGTACGTGGTGCGGGTCCGCAAGGACGGGGACAGCCTGGCCCGGCAGACGGGCCTGGTGGATAACTACGGCAGGCCGGTCCGCGGGCTGCCCCGGCAGGTCGTGTCGGGCACCACCTGCGACTGCGAGGCCGCATGGCGCGGCGCGTTCCTGGCCCATGGCTCGCTCACCGGGCCGGGCCGCTCGATGTCCCTGGAGATCACCTGCCCGGGCCCGGAAGCCGCCCTGGCCCTGGTCGGCGCGGCCCGGCGGCTGAAGATCCACGCCAAGGCCCGCGAGGTGCGCGGGGTGGACCGGGTCGTGGTCCGGGACGGCGACGCGATCAGCGCGCTGCTGACCCGGCTCGGTGCCCACGACAGCGTGCTGGCCTGGGAGGAGCGGCGGATGCGCCGCGAGGTCCGCGCCACCGCCAACCGGCTGGCCAACTTCGACGACGCCAACCTGCGGCGCAGTGCCCGGGCCGCGGTCGCGGCGGGCGCCCGGGTCGAGCGGGCGCTGGAGATCCTCGGCACCGAGGCGCCCGAGCACCTGACCGTGGCGGGGCGGCTGCGCATCGAGCACCGGCAGGCCAGCCTGGAAGAACTGGGCCAGCTGGCCAGCCCGCCGCTGACCAAGGACGCGATCGCCGGGCGGATCCGGCGGCTGCTGGCCATGGCGGATAAAAAGGCCCGCGATCTCGGAGTCCCGGACACCGAGTCCAGCCTCACAGCGGAGATGATGACGCAGTAACCCAGAAGTTCACGGTCGGTCGTGCGCAGGCTCCCCGGTGCGCCACCTGTCGTTCACGGTCACGCGCGACCGTGGCGGCATGGATGACGCCCTCGGTACCGCGACTGAAAACCAAGACCACGCCGATGCCGGGCTCCGGGACGGCATGCCGCTCGCGGCCCACCAAACGCCGCGAGCGGATGCCACTCCCTACGCCGGCGCCGGGTCTGGACTGTCACGGCGCGAGGTCCTGGTGGGTGCCGGCGGTACCGGGCTGCTTGCGGCGGTGGGCGCGGGAGCGCTTCGCGCCCCGGCCGCGTCGGCCGCCTCGCGCACGGCCTCGTCTGGCGACGGGACACCGGAGCAAGTGCACCTCACGTGGGGGAATGATCCGGCGACCAGCGTGGTGGTGTCGTGGGCCTCACCGGGGCGGGCGGTGCGGCCGCGGGTGCTGCTGGACCGCGGCTCGGGCGGGCGGGAGGTGGTCGCGGGGCACACGCGTAGCTATACCGACGGCCTCAACGGGGAGACGGTGTGGACTTACCACGCGGTGGTGGATGGGCTGCGGCCGGATACTGGTTATTCGTACGTGGTGACGGCCGACAATCTCCGCAACGGCGCCACGCCGGTGCGGGGCAGCGTGCGCACCGCGCCTGCGGGCCGCGCCCGGTTCCGCTTCACCAGCTTCGGGGACCTGGCCACGCCGAACACCCAGTGGGTGCTGTCCTACGGCCAGAGCGCCTACGCGGTGAAGGCGGTCGAATCGTTCCAGCCGCTGTTCCACCTGCTCAACGGGGACCTGTGCTACGCGGACCTGAACCCGGCGGTCCAGCCCGAGGTGTGGCGTGACTTTGGCATCAACAATCAGGCCTCCGCGGCCTTCCGGCCGTGGATGCCGTGCCCGGGCAATCACGAGATCGAGTTCGGCAACGGCCCGCAGGGCTTCACCTCCTACCTGACCCGGTACCTGCTGCCGGGCAATGGGGTCCCGCGGTTCCGTGGCCACTGGTACTCGTTCCAGGTGGGGTCGGCCCTGTTCGTCTCCCTCGACGCGGACGACGTGGTGTACCAGGACGCTGGCCCCCTGGTGGCCGGCCCGGCCCCGCTGGCCCCCGCGGCCAGCACCGGCAACCCGGCCATCGCGCCCGGCACCTCGCTGTACATCCGCGGCTACAGCGGGGGAGCGCAGACCGCATGGCTGCGGCGGACCCTGGCCGCGGCCCGCGCCGACCACTCTGTGGACTGGATCATCGTCCAGATGCACCAGGACGCGGCGTCCTCGTCGGCCACCGGCAACGGGTCCGACCTCGGCATCCGCGAGGAGTGGCTGCCGTTGTTCGACACCTACCAGGTCGACCTGGTGCTCTGCGGCCACGAT
This sequence comes from Actinomycetes bacterium, assembly GCA_025964635.1. Classification (GTDB taxonomy): domain Bacteria; phylum Actinomycetota; class Actinomycetes; order Streptosporangiales; family Streptosporangiaceae; genus RYN-230. The sequence goes on from JAOPYP010000061.1 coordinate 4,361, forward strand.
CACGACTACGAGCGGTCCTACCCGGTCCGCGGCTACGACAGCATGGCGGGGCGGGAGGTGGCGACCGGCGCCGCGGTGCAGACCCGGCGCCCGCACCCGGTCACCACCACGGCCGCCGACCGGTTCGACACCTCCGCCGGCACCGTGCACCTGATCCTGGGCGGCGGCGGCACGAGTGCCCCCCTCGACGAGTACGGTGTGGACACCGCGGACGGCCTGCGCCAGGCCAAGGTGTTCACCAGGGCGAACCGGCCCATCCCGGGGAGGGCCGCCGGGGCCTTCACCCGGGCGGCGGCGGACGCGGTCGAGGACGCCACCTGGTCGGCGATGCGCGACCCGGCCACCGGCTACGGGGTCGCGGTCTTCGATCTCGACCCGGGCGAGCCAGGCGGCGAGACCTCGATCACGGTCACCTACCATCACGCGGTGGGCGCGGACCCGGCGAATCCCGGCACCGGCGCGGCCGGCGCCCCGAACCCGGACTACACGCCTTTTGAAACGTTCACGCTCGTCCGCCCGCGCTCAGACGGGCCCGGCCGCCACGGCCGCGCCGCAGCCAGCGGAACAGCCAGTCACGCTGGGTGAGACCGGCGTGTCCGCGGCGGCCCGGGTGGCCGCCGTCGTCCGATAGGGTCGGACCCGGAAAGCAGGCGCAGCGCTGGGGGCAAGACCAGCGCGCATGCCGGGACGAGAGCCAAGGACGAGGAGACGCGCAGCCGTGACTATCCGCGTGGGCATCAACGGATTCGGCCGCATCGGGCGGAACTACTGGCGAGCCGTGAACGCCGCATCGGCCGAGGGGCAGGGGGGCGCTGAGACGATCGAGATCGTCGCGGCAAACGACCTGACCGACACCGCCACCCTGGCCCACCTGCTGAAGTACGACACGGTGCTGGGCACCCTGGCCCAGGACGTCAGCGTGGACGGCGACGCGATCAGGGTGGGCGACAAGAAGGTCACTGTCCTCGCCGAGCGGGATCCGGCCGCGCTGCCCTGGCGGGACCTCGGGGTGGACGTGGTGATCGAGTCCACCGGGCGGTTCACCAAGGCCGCGGACGCGGGCAAGCACCTCGAGGCCGGCGCGAAGAAGGTGATCATCTCGGCGCCCGCGTCCGGCGAGGACCTCACCGTGGTGATGGGCGTCAACGACGGCGCCTACGACCCGGCCAGCCACCACATCATCTCGAACGCCTCGTGCACCACCAACTGCGTGGCCCCGATGGCCAAGGTGCTGCAGGACAGCTTCGGCGTCGTCAAGGGCCTGATGACCACCATCCACGCGTACACCAATGACCAGGTGATCCTGGACTTCCCGCACAAGGACCTGCGCCGGGCCCGGGCCGCGGCGCAGAACATCATCCCGACCAGCAGCGGCGCGGCCAAGGCCACGGCGCTGGTGCTGCCCGAGCTCAAGGGCAAGTTCGACGGGATGGCCATGCGGGTCCCGGTGGTGGACGGGTCCGTGACCGACCTGGTCGTGCAGCTGACCCGGGAGGTCACCAAGGACGAGGTGAACGCCGCGTTCAAGGCGGCCGCCGAGGGCACCCTCAAGGGGTACCTGCACTACACCGCAGACCCGATCGTGTCCTCCGACATCGTGGGCACGCCGTGGTCGTGCACCTTCGACTCGTCGCTGACGATGAGCTTCGGTGACCAGGTCAAGGTCATCGGCTGGTACGACAACGAGTGGGGCTACTCCAACCGCCTGGCGGACCTCAGCGCGCTCGTGGGCGCCCGGCTCTGATGAAGCGGATCGACGACCTCGATGTGGCCGGGCAGGTTGTCCTGCTCCGGGCCGACCTGAACGTGCCGATGGACGGCGGCACGATCACCGACGACGGCCGGATCCGGGCCAGCCTGCCCACCATCACCGCGCTGACCGCCCGGGGCGCGCGGGTGCTGATCTGCGCTCACCTGGGCCGGCCCACGGGGGAGGGGTACGCCGCCCGGGCCGCGGCCGGCCCGTCGCTCCGCCCGGTTGCCGCCCGGCTCAGGGAACTGCTCGGCCGGCCCGTCCCGCTGGCCGGGGACGTGGCGGGGGAGTCGGCCGCGGCCCTGGCGGCCGGGCTGGGCGACGGTGACGCCGGCCTGCTGGAGAACGTCCGGTTCGAGCCGGCCGAGACGAGCAAGCTTGACGCCGAGCGGACCGGGCTCGCCGCCCGGCTCGCGGCGCTGGCCACCCGCTACGTCGGCGATGGCTTCGGTGCCCTGCACCGCAAGCACGCCAGCGTGTACGACGTGCCCGCGCTGCTCCCGCACGCCGCCGGGGACCTGGTCATCGCCGAGATCGCCGTGCTCCGCCAGCTCACCTCCGACCCGCCGCGGCCGTACGTGGTGGTGCTCGGCGGGGCCAAGCCGTCGGACAAGCTGGCGGTCATCGGCAACCTGCTCGGCCGGGCCGACCGGCTGATCATCTGCGGGGGCATGTCGTACACGTTCCTCGCGGCCCAGGGCTACGAAGTCGGCCAGTCCCTGCTGGAGGCCGACCAGATTCCGCAGGTCACCGAGGTGCTGGCCGAGGCGGCCCGGCGCGGCGTGGACGTCGTCCTGCCGGTGGACCTGGTCGCGGCCGACCGGTTCGCCCCGGACGCGGATCACCGTGTGGTGGCGGTCGGCGATTTCCCCGCCGACCGCGAGAGCCTCGACATGGGCCCGGCGAGCCGGGCCCTGTTCGCGCAGAAGCTCGCCGACGCGAAGACCGTGTTCTGGAACGGCCCGGCGGGCGTGTTCGAGTTCCCGGCCTTTTCCGCGGGGACGCTGGCCCTCGCCGAGGCGATCAGCCGGGTCAGCGGGCTGACCGTGGTCGGCGGGGGCGACTCCGCGGCGGCCGTCCGCCAGCTGGGCTTCCCCGCGGATGCGTTCACGCACATCTCCACGGGCGGCGGGGCGAGCCTGGAATACCTGGAGGGCCGGCCCCTGCCCGGGCTCAGCGCGCTCGAGGCGGACGGATGACCGGCGGCTCCTCGGCCCGCAAGCCCCTCATCGCCGGCAACTGGAAGATGCACAACACGCACTTCGAGGGGCTGACACTGGTCCAGAAGCTCGCGTTCACGCTCACCGGCGCCGATTACGATGCCGCCGACGTGGTGGTGCTGCCGCCGTTCACCGCGTTGCGCAGCGTGCAGACCCTGGTGGCCGGGGACAAGCTGCGGATTGGCTACGGGGCCCAGGACCTGTCACCGCACGACAAGGGCGCCTATACCGGGGACGTGTCCGGGCCGATGCTGGCCAAGCTGGGCTGCGCCTGCGTGCTGGCTGGGCACTCCGAGCGCCGCCAGTACCATGGCGAGGACGACGCGCTGGTCAACGCCAAGGTGAAGGCCGCACTCCGCGCCGGGCTGACCCCCATCCTGTGCGTCGGCGAGCACCTGGACGTCCGGCGGGCGGGGGAGCAGCTCAGCTTCACCCTCGGCCAGCTCGACGGCGCCCTGGCCGGGATCACGGCGGAGCAGGTGGCGGGGCTGGTGGTGGCGTACGAGCCGATCTGGGCCATCGGCACCGGGGAGGTCGCCTCGCCCGCGGACGCGCAAGAGGTATGCGGGGCAGTTCGCGGCCGGGTTTCAGAGGGTCACGGCGCCGAAGTGGCCGCAAGTATGCGTATCCTGTATGGCGGGTCGGTGAAAGCCGGCAACATCGCTGCGATAATGATGCAGCCTGACATTGACGGTGCGCTGGTCGGCGGCGCAAGCCTGGATGCCGGTGAGTTCGCCACGATATGCCGGTATCGCAAGCTAGCAGTCGATGCCTGACCCGCGGCGAGCGCCCGGCGCAGCGCTGGCTGAGGCGGCGCTGTTCCAGGGCAGGCAGGTCGCGGCAGGCATCCGGAAGGACGAGACAGGGCAGTGGTAATCGCAATCTCGGTCGTCCTCATCATCACCAGCCTGCTGATGATGTTGCTGGTACTGCTGCACAAAGGCAAGGGCGGCGGCCTGTCGGACCTATTCGGTGGCGGGGTCTCCTCTACGCTGGGATCATCGTCCGTAGTTGAGCGGAACCTGGACCGCCTCACGATTTTCACTGGCATCATCTGGTTCCTGTGCATCGTCGGGCTGGATCTGCTGCTGAACCACTGATGCAGGCGCCCGGGGGTCGCCGGGCGGGCCAAGAGCGGACGTAGCAAGGGGTGAGCTGTGAGTAGTGGCAACGCGATCAGAGGAAGCCGGGTAGGTGCCGGCCCGATGGGCGAAGCGGAGCGCGGTGAGGCGGCGCCCCGGATCAGGGTCTCCTTCTGGTGCTCGAACAAGCACGAGACCCGGCCCAGTTTCGCGTGCGATGCCGCGGTGCCCGAGACCTGGGACTGCCCCCGCTGCGGGTACCCGGCCGGGCGTGATGAGCACAACCCCCCCGGGCCGCCGCACAGCGAGCCGTACAAGACCCACCTGGCGTACGTCAAGGAGCGCCGCACGGACACCGACGGCGCCGCGATCCTCCGCGAGGCGCTGGACCGGCTGCGTAAGAACGCCTGAGCGTTAATCCCACCCTGGCCCGGCTGCGGCCCGCCTGCTCCCCGCGAGCGGGCCCGCGCCGGGCTTTGGTGCCCCCGGCCGCGCGCCGTACGCCCGCCGGGCGCGGCCGGCCGGATCAACGGCCCCCCCGGATACCTTTCTTTGACGCTATATTTGCCACCTTCAGTCGTTTATCGGGAACCACTATTACCGACTTTCCTGTTCACTATTAAGGAACAGGCTGGACATTAGTTCATATCCGGCTGGGCGGGCCACCGTCCCGCGGGCCGGATCGTGCCCGGTGCGGGCGGTCAAGCCTGGCCAACTCTCGCCACCGGAGCGTGCCAGATAAGCGAGCAGGACAGCAGCCGGGACACCCTCGTACCGTCCCGCCCGGCGGCAGCATCAGCCGGCCGCCCGCCCGGCCCGGCCGGAGGGCGGCCGGGGCCGCCCTCCGGG
>JAOPYP010000086.1 GCA_025964635.1 Actinomycetes bacterium
GAGTACCGGGACGTCGTGGGCCTGTTCACCCACGTGGTGGAGACCGAGCGGCGGTTCTACCTCACCAACGACGTGGAACTGAACGTGCGCGCCGCCGAGAACGGCGAGGTGTACTTCGAGGTCATCATGCAGGACGCCTGGGTGTGGGACATGTACCGCCCGGCACGATTCGTGAAGAATGTCCGGGTTGTCACGTTCAAGGACGTCAACGTCGAGGAGCTGGCTCGCGCCGAGCTCGAGGTTCCCGACGACACCAAGTGATCCAGCGCGGGCCCGGGCGGCATGATCCGGCGCTGACCGGGAGTGGTGCCGGGGGCGGTCCCGGGCGCTGACTCGCAGCGGCCCCAGCAGCGGCCCTGGGCGCTGACCCGGGGCGGCCCCGGCAGTGGCCCAGGCGCTGACCCGGAGTGGCCCGGGCGCTGACCCAGGGCGGCCCGCCTGGATTGAACCACCCGGCGGCGACAAAACGGCCTTCCCCGTCCACAGGATCGCGTTTCGTGCTCCGTCGTCCACAGAGCGGCCGCTGCTTCAGCGCGGCGCCTCCCGTTCCGGCACCGTCATCACCGGAGGTGGTGCCGGGTGAACGACAAGGATGAACTGGGCCGCCGCGGCGAGCAGCTCGCGGCCGAGTACCTGGAACGGGCCGGGCTGCGGATCCTGGACCGGAACTGGCGGTGCGAGACCGGCGAGCTCGACATTGTGGCCCTCGAGCGCCGGGTCCTGGTGGTCTGCGAGGTCAAGACCCGCTCCGGTGTCAGGTACGGCAGCCCCCTCGAGGCCGTCAGCCACAGTAAGCGCGTCCGGCTGCGCCGGCTGGCGTCCGCGTGGCTGGACGCCCAGGGGCTGAGGTTCGATGAGGTGCGGATCGACGTGATCGGGCTGGTCCGCGACCGGTCCGGGGAGTTCACCCTCGAGCACGTGCGGGGGGTGGGCTGAATGCCGGTCGCCCGGACCCACTCGATCGCCCTGGTCGGGGTGGAGGGCCACCCGGTCGAGATCGAGGCCGACATCCAGAACGGGCTCCCGGGGCTGCTCCTGGTGGGGCTGCCCGATACGGCGCTCCGGGAGGCGAGGGACCGGATCCGGGCCGCGATCGTGAACAGCCGCGAGCAATGGCCGCAGCGGCGGATCACGGTCGGCCTGTCCCCGGCCAGCCTGCCGAAGCGGGGCAGCGCGTTCGACGTCGGCATCGCGGTGGCCATCCTCGGCGCCGCGGGCTCGGTCCCGGCGGCGGCGATCGACGGGGTAGCGTTCCTCGGCGAGCTCGGGCTCGACGGCCAGCTGCGACCGGTCCGCGGGGTGCTGCCCTCGGTCGCGGCCGCGGCGGCCAGCGGCTTCCGGCGGATCGCGGTGCCGAGCGCCAACGAGGCGGAGGCGGCGCTGGTCCCCGACCTCCGGGTGCTGAGCGCCGCCACTCTGGAGGGGCTGCTCGGCTGGCTCCGCGGCCGTCCTCCGGCCGGTCCGGCGGATCCCGGGGACCCGGTCCGGCTGGTCGAGGGCGGCGGGCGGCCCCTGGGTGCCGGGGAACAGGCGCCGGTCCCGGCGGGCCCGGGACCCGACCTGGCCGACGTGCTGGGCCAGCCGACGGCGCGCCGGGCCGCGGAGATCTGCGCCGCGGGCGGCCATCACATCTGCCTGCTGGGCCCGCCGGGCGCGGGCAAGACGATGCTGGCTGAGCGGATCCCGACCGTGCTGCCCCGCCTCGACTCCGCCGCCGCCCTCGAGGTCACCGCGATCCACTCGGTGGCGGGCGTGCTCCCGGACCGCAGCCCGCTGCTGACCGCACCCCCGTTCTGTGCCCCGCACCACACCGCGAGCAAGGCCGCGATCGTCGGCGGTGGCAGCGGGGTGATCCGCCCGGGAGCCGCCTCGCTGGCCCACCGCGGCTGCCTGTTCCTGGACGAGGCGCCCGAGTTCGGCCGGGACGTGCTCGACGCGCTCCGCCAGCCGCTGGAGTCCGGGGAGGTCGTGGTGGCCCGGTCCGGCGTGACCGCGCGCTTCCCGGCCCGCTTCACGCTGCTGCTGGCCGCCAATCCCTGCCCGTGCGCCAAGGGACCGGGGCCGCGGGGGGCCTGCGGCTGCACGCCCTCGGTCCGCCGCCGTTACCTGGCCCGGTTGTCGGGGCCGCTGCTCGACCGTGTAGATGTGAAGGTGGAATTCATGCCCGTGAGCCGGGGGGAGTTGCTCAGCGACGCGACGTTCGCGGAGTCCAGTGCGACGGTGGCCACCCGGGTCGAGGGGGCCCGCAGCCGGGCGGCTGCCCGGCTGCGGGACACGCCCTGGCGGCTCAACGCCGAGGTCCCGGGCAGTGAGCTGCGCCGCAGCTATGCGCCCGCGCCCGGTGCTCTCATGCCCCTGGAGCGGGCCATGGACCTAGGGCAGATCAGCGCGCGGGGCGTGCACCGGGTGATCCGGGTGGCTTGGACTCTGGCCGACCTGGCCGGGGTACCGCGCCCGACCGCCGACCAGACCAGCGCCGCGCTCGGCCTGTGGCTGGGGGTGCCCCGATGACTGACCGCCAGCAGGGGCAGCAACAGGACGGGGAGCACCGGGACCGGCTGGCCCGGGCGGTGCTGACCTGGATCGCCGAGCCCGGCGATGTGCAACTCGGCAACCTGCTGCAGCAGCGCCCGCCCGAGGCGGTGGTCGCCTCGCTGATCTCCGGCACCGCCCTGGTGGCCGCGCCGGCCATCCCGGGCCTGGACCGGGCCTGGCCACGGTGGGCGGCCCGGCTCGGCGACGCGCCCACCGCGGTCACGGTGGAGGCCTGGCAGCGGGATGGGATCCGGCTGGTCTGCCCGGGTGACCCGGAGTGGCCCGGGCAGCTCGACGTGCTGGGCGACGGGCGGCCGTGGGGCCTGTGGGTGCGCGGGCACGTTGACCTCCGGTTCGCCTGCCTGCGCTCGGTGTCCATCGTCGGGACCCGGGCGGCCACGGCCTACGGCACCCACGTGACCACCGAGCTCGCGGCCGCCCTGGCCGAGCGGGGCTGGACGGTGGTCTCCGGCGGCGCGTTCGGGATCGACAGCCAGGCCCACCGCGGCGCGCTCGCCGCCGAGGGGGTCACCGTCGCGGTCCTGCCCTCCGGGCTGGACGCCCCGTACCCGCGCGGCCACCACGACCTGTTCGAGGCCATCGTGGCGCATGGGGCGCTGGTCAGCGAGCAGCCGCCGGGCCGGACGCCGACCCGGCCCGGGTTCCTGGTGCGCAACCGGCTGATCGCCGCGCTCAGCCGGGGGACCGTGCTGGTCGAGGCCGCGCTGCGCAGCGGGGCGCTGAACACGGCCCGGCACGCCCGGGACCAGAACCGCCCGCTGATGGCGGTGCCGGGCCCCGTGACGTCGATGGCGTCGGCCGGCTGCCATCTGACCATCAGGGACTGGGGGGCCGTGTGCGTCACCGACGTGCACGACGTGCTCGCCAGCCTGACGTTCAGCCCCGGCGACCTGGCGGACCCGTCCCGCAGCCCGGTCCTGCCCCGCGACGAGCTGGACCCGGTCAGCCTGAGCGTCCTGGAAGCGGTGCCCGCCCGCGGTGGCCGGGGGCCTGCCCGGATCGCGGTGTCCGCGGGCGTGGATTTCGATACCGTGATGCGCTGCCTGGGTGAGCTGGCGGCGGGCGGGTTCATCGAGCGCTGCGAGCGGGGCTGGCGGGTTCGCCGGCCAAGCTGAGAGCGGGGAGCGCGGCTAGGGGCCGCGCCGCCGGAACCGGCCGACCGGTGCTAGCCGGTCGGCGTTGGCCGGCCAGTGCGGGGCGGCCGGTGCTGGTGCCGGCCCGGCCCTCGTGCGCGATGAGCCGCCCGGTTGGCCGGGCCAATTAGCCAAATTCTGCCCGATTCCGGGCAAGTTCGTTGCCATCCGGCCGGATTATCGAGCATGCTGGCTCATGTGGCAGTCGCGCAACAGCCGTTCGAGGACCTGATCGCGCATCTGACCCGGAGCAGCTCGCTGGGGCCCGGGGAGGCGGCGCGGTTGATCGATGACGTGGTCGGGTATTTCTCCGAGCCAGCGGACGCCTTCGTCCGCAGGCGCCACGGGGAACTCAAGGCGCGGGGTCTGACCAACGAGCGCGCGTTCACTCAAATCGCGGTTGAACTGCAGCTACGGCTGGTGGCACCACCCCAGTACACGCTGCGTCAGCTGCGCCGCATCATCTACGGCTGAGGAGGGCAGAGTATGTGCGGAATCGTCGCTCATATCGGGAGCCGCGACTGCGTACCCATCCTGCTGGAGGGACTGGCCCGGCTAGAGTACCGGGGCTATGACTCGGCCGGTATCGCGGTCCTCAGCCGGTCCGGCGAGGTCCGGGTGCACAAGGCCAAGGGCCGGGTCGCCGACCTGGCCGCGGGACTGCCCGCGCGGTTCAAGGGCAGCCCGGGCATCGGCCACACCCGCTGGGCCACCCACGGCGAGCCGAGTGACGTGAACGCACATCCGCACGTCTGCGGGCCGATCGCCATCGTGCACAACGGGATCATCGAGAACGCGGATGAGCTGCGGGCCAAGCTGAGCGTGGACGGGGCCGTGTTCGCCTCCGAGACCGACAGCGAGGTGCTCGCCCACCTGATCGCGGCCAGCAGCGCCGACGACCTGGAGGAGGCGGTCCGCCAGGCGCTGACCTCGGTGGTCGGCACGTACGGGATCGTGGTTCTCGACGCCCGCCATCCGGACGTCATCGTGGCGGCCCGCAACGGCAGCCCGGTGGTGCTCGGCCTCGGCGACAAGGAGATGTTCGTCGCCTCCGACGTCGCCGCGCTCGTCCGGTACACCCGCCAGGTGGTGCATCTCGACGACGGCGAGGTCGCGGCCGTCCGCGCGGACGGTTTCGTGACCTCGACGCTCGACGCCCAGACCACGATCAAGAAGCCCTCCACCATCGACACCGACGCCGCCTCGTACGACGCCGAGGGCTACACGCACTTCATGCGCAAGGAGATCCACGAGCAGCCCCGCGCGGTCGAGCGGGCGCTGCGGGGCCGCCTGGACAGCCGGTTCCACACCGCGCACCTCGGCGGGCTGAACATGGACGCCCGCCAGCTCCGGGAAATCCGCCGGGTGCTCGTGCTCGGCTGCGGCTCGGCCTACTACTCCGGCCAGGTCGGCGCGCAGCTCATCGAGGACCTGGCCCGGATCCCCGCGGCCGCCGAGCCGGCGTCGGAGTTCCGCTACCGCAACCCCGTGGTGGAAGCGGACACGCTGTACGTCGGGGTCAGCCAGTCCGGCGAGACCTACGACACGCTGGCCGCGGTCCAGGAGCTGAAACGCAAGGGCGGCCAGGTGCTGGGGGTGGTGAACTCGGTCGGCAGCGCCATCGCCCGGGAGTGCGACGGCGGCATGTACCTGCACGCCGGCCCGGAGATCTCGGTCACCTCGACCAAGACCTTCACCGCCACGGCGGTGGCCTTCGCCCTGCTGGCCCTGCACCTGGGCCGCATCCACGACCTCTCGCCGGCCGACGGGCGGCGGATCATCGCCGGGCTGCACGCCGTCCCCGGCCAGATCGAGGAGATTCTGGCCGGCGAGCAGCACGTGGCCGACGTCGCCGCCGAGCTGGCGAACGCCAAGGGCATGTTCTTTGTCGGCCGGGTCCGCGGCTACCCCGTCGCCCGGGAGGGGGCCCAGAAGCTCAAGGAGGTCTCCTACCTGCACGCGGAGGCCTACCCGGCCAGTGAGCTCAAGCACGGGCCGCTCGCCCTGGTGAACCCGGAGCTGCCCACCGTCGCGATCGTGCCCAGCGACGAACTGTTCGACAAGAACCTGTCCACGCTCGGCGAGATCCGCGCCCGCCGCGGCCCGGTGATCGCCGTCGCGCACACCGACCTGGATCCCAAGCTCGCCGACCACGTGATCCGGGTGCCGAAGAACGAGCCCGAGCTGGACCCGATCCTGCTCTCCGTGCCGCTGCAGATGCTCGCGTATCACGCGGCGGTGGCGCTCGGCAACGACGTGGACAAGCCGCGCAACCTGGCCAAGAGCGTCACAGTGGAATGAGCGCCGGTCCTGCCCCAGACTGGCTGTATGGCTGACGGGCCCAGGGAAGAGACGGCTGAGCGGCTGCCGGAACGGCTCGCTGCGGCGCTGGAGACCTTCCGGCGCCACCTCGCGGCGGAGCGCGGGGTGTCCGGGCACACGGTCCGGGCCTACCTGGGGGACGTCCGCGCCCTCCTGGAGTACGCCGCCCAGTCGGGCGTGACCAGCCCGGACGGCCTGGACATCGCGGTACTGCGGGGCTGGCTCGCGGGCCAGCACGCGAGCGGGCTGGCCCGGGCCACGCTGGCCCGGCGGGCCGCCTCGGCCCGGGCATTCACCGCGTTCGGGCATGCCCGCGGCTGGCTGCCCAGCGACCCGGGCCCGCTGCTGGGCACGCCGCGGCTGCGCCGGAAGCTGCCAGAGGTGATCCGGCAGGACCAGATGGAGGCCGTGCTGGGAGCGCCGGGCGGCCCGCCGGAGCGGCGCGGGCAGCCGCGGGGAAGCGCCCAGCCGGGAAGCGCCCAGCCGGGAAGCGGGGAGCCGGGAGGCGGCGAGCCGGATCCCGGGGAGCAGGCGCTGATCCTGCGCGACACCGCGATCATGGAGCTCCTCTACGCCACCGGGATCCGGGTCAGCGAGCTGTGCGGCCTCGACCTCGGCGACCTCGATCATGACCGGCGGACCGTCCGGGTCCTGGGCAAGGGCGGCAAGGAGCGCACGGTACCCGTGGGCCTGCCCGCTGAGCGGGCCACCGCGCGCTGGGCCCGGGACGGGCGGCCGGTGCTGTTCACCCCGGACAGTGCGGCCGCCCTGTTCCTGGGCGCCCGCGGCAGGCGGCTGGATCCGCGGACGGCGCGGCGGGTGGTGCACACCAGGCTGGCGGCCGTGCCCACCGTGCCCGATACCGGGCCGCACGGCCTGCGCCATGCCGCCGCGACCCACCTGCTCGAGGGCGGCGCGGACCTGCGCAGCGTGCAGGAGATCCTCGGCCACGCGTCGCTGGCCACCACCCAGATCTACACGCATGTCTCGGTCGAGCGGCTCACGTCCGCGTTCCGGCAGGCGCACCCCCGTGCGTGAGCGGGCAGCGCCTGAGCGGGCAGCGCCTGAGCGGGCTGCGGGCCTGACCGCACGCGGAGGGCCTCAGCGTCGCGAGTGCATCCGCAGGCTTGAGCGCAGCGAGTAGACTGTCATACAGGTCGTGGAGTCTGCCCGCGTGTGTGGACAGCCTCCCGGCTAAATTCGCGCGTCCGCTCGCCGCCAGGTGCCGGCTAGGCCCCCGGCGGGACGCATCCCACCGGTCCGCGGTTTCCCACACCGCGGCGGGTGCGCCCGGGCGCCAGGCCACAACCGAGAGCGTCGGTGCGATCAGGCACGGCGCGTAACAGGAAGGGGACCGCGGGCATGGCTCCGGTCGTCACTATGCGGCAGCTGCTCGAGAGCGGCGTGCACTTCGGGCACCAGACCCGGCGCTGGAACCCCAAGATGAAGCGATTCATCCTGGCCGAGCGCAACGGCATCTACATCATCGACCTCCAGCAGTCGCTCAACTTCATCGACACCGCCTACGAGTTCATCAAGGAGACGGTCGCTCACGGCGGCTCCATCCTCTACGTCGGCACCAAGAAGCAGGCCCAGGAGGCGGTCGCCGAGCAGGCCCGCCGGGTGGGCATGCCCTTCGTCAATCAGCGCTGGCTGGGCGGCATGCTGACGAACTTCCAGACGGTCTTCAAGCGTCTCCAGCGGCTCAAGGAGCTCGAGGAGCTGGACTTCGACGACGTGGCCGGCTCCGGGATGACCAAGAAGGAGCTGCTCCAGCTGCGCCGCGAGCGCGACAAGCTGGAGCGCTCGCTGGGCGGGATCCGCGACATGGCCCGGGTGCCGAGCGCCATCTGGGTGGTGGACACCAAGAAGGAGCACATCGCCGTCAGCGAGGCCCGCAAGCTGGGCATCCCGGTCATCGCCATCCTCGACACCAACTGCGATCCGGACGAGGTCACCTACCCGATCCCGGGGAATGACGACGCCATCCGCAGCGTTTCGCTGCTGACCCGGGTCATCGCCGATGCGGTGGCCGACGGCCTGATCGCCCGGGCCGGGGCCGCGGACGGCGAGGCCAAGCCGGCACCCGCGTCCGGGGACATCGGTGCCGAAGAGCCGCTCGCCGAATGGGAGCTGGCGGTCCTGGAGGGCAAGGCCGAGGATGCCGCGGCTCAGGCCCCTGAGGCCCCGGCTGCCGAGTCGCAGACAGCCGAGGCCCCCGCTCCTGAGGCCCAGGCTGGCGAGGCCCCGGCTGCTGAGGCTCAGGCCCCCGAGGCGCAGGCCTCCGAGGCACAGAGCTCCGAAGCACCGGCCGCCGGCGAGACGAACGGGACCGCGCCCGAGCAGGGCGATGCCCCGGAGCCCCAGCCGGAGGCCGCGGGAGTGGCCGCCGGCTCCGGTGAGTCGCTCGAGGCCTGAGACAGCGGGTCAGCGGGGCGGGGCGACCCGCCCCGCCCCAACCGCAAAGACATAGCGAGAGATGAGGAAATGGCGAACTTCACCGCCGCGGACGTGAAGCGGCTGCGTGAGCAGACCGCCGCGGGCATGCTGGACTGCAAGAGGGCCCTGGAGGAGGCGGACGGCGACTTCGACGCCGCGGTAGAGATCCTCCGCCTCAAGGGCGCCAAGGACGTGAGCAAGCGCGCTTCGCGGACCGCCGCGAACGGGCTGGTGACCGCGGAGCTTGACGGCACGGACGCCGGGGTGCTCCTCGAGCTCAACTGCGAGACCGACTTCGTCGCCAAGACGGATGTGTTCCAGGCTGTGGCCGCGCAGATCGCGAGCGTGGCCCTGCAGCAGCGGCCGGCCGACCGGCTGACCCTGCTCGGGCTGGAAGTCCGGCCCGGCACCACCGTCCAGCAGCACATCGAGGAGGCCAGCGCCTCCCTGAAGGAGAAGCTGGAGCTGGGCAGGTACGCGCTGCTCGAAGGTGGCTACGTAGCTACCTACCTGCACCGGTCTGACCCGCAGCTGCCGCCGACCGTGGGCGTGCTCGTCCAGCTGGACAAGCCGTCCCCCGAAGCGGCCAAGGACGTGGCGCACCAGGTGGCCGCGATGCGGCCGCAGTACCTGACGCGCGACGAGGTCCCCGCGAACGTGGTCGAGCACGAGCGGGGCATCATGGAGCAGATCACCCGGGACGAGGGCAAGCCGGAGCAGGCGGTCCCCAAGATCGTCGAGGGCCGCCTCAACGCGTTCTTCAAGGACGTGGTGCTGATCGAGCAGCCGTTCGTCCGGGAACCCAAGAAGTCCATCAAGCAGTTGCTCGCCGATCAGGGGGTTACCGTCCGCGCGTTCGCGCGGTTCCAGGTCGGCCAGGCCGGATGAGGCCCGGAGCCAGCTGGTGAGCGGCGGCGAAGGAGAACATCCCGTGGACGGCAGCGCCTCGCACCACGCGGGCGCTGCCGTGCGCGCGGATTTCGCGGCCGGCCCTGGGTACGCAGCCGCCCAGGCGGAGAGCTACCCGGAGCCGGACGCATCGAAGGCACACCGTCGCTGGAACCGCGTGGTGGTGAAGCTCTCCGGCGAGGCCTTCTCCGGGAACGAGCCGCTGGGTATCTCGCCGGATGTGGTCTTCCACCTGGCCAAGGAGATCGCGGCGGTGGTGGCCGACGGGGTGGAGCTGGCGGCCGTGGTCGGCGGCGGCAACATGTTCCGGGGCAAGCAGCTGGCTGAGCGCGGCATCGACCGGGCCCGGGCCGACTACATGGGCATGCTGGGTACCGTCATCAACTGCCTGGCGCTCCAGGATGTGCTGGAGAAGCTCGGCGTGGAGACCCGGGTCCAGACCGCCATCACCATGGGGCAGGTGGCTGAGCCCTACATCCCCCGCAAGGCCATCCGGCACCTGGAGAAGGGCCGGGTCGTGATCTTCGGTGCGGGCCTGGGTGCTCCGTTCTTCTCCACCGACACCTGCGCCGCGCAGCGCGCCCTGGAGATCGGTGCGGAAGCGGTGCTCAAGGGCACGCAGGTGGACGGGGTCTATGACGCGGACCCCCGCACCATGAGCGGTGCGACGCGGTTCACCCAGATCGACTACGGCGAGGTGCTGCGCCGCGAGCTGAAGTTCATGGACGCGACCGCGGTGAGCTTGTGCATGGACAACGGCCTGCCCATCGTCGTTTTCGACCTCATGGAAGAGGGCAACATCGCGCGGGCGGTGCGCGGTGACAAGATCGGCACGCTGATATGCCGGTCGGGGGACTACTGACCCGTCAGCCGCGGAAGCGTGAAGGCACAGGAACGCACAGGAGCCGCCGTGATAGACGACACTCTCCTCGAAGCTGAGGAGAAAATGGAAAAGGCCGTGGTGGTGGCCAAGGAAGAGTTTGGCACCATCAGGACCGGACGCGCGCACCCGTCCATGTTCGGCAAGATAACTGCCGAGTATTACGGGACCCAGACCCCCGTCAATCAGCTGGCCTCGTTTCACATCCCCGAACCCCGGATGGTGATCGTCCAGCCGTTCGACAAGTCGTCGATGGCCGCCATCGAGAAGGCGATCCGCAGCAGCGATCTCGGCGTCAACCCGAGCAACGACGGCAACATCATCCGGGTGGTCTTCCCGGAGCTGTCCGAGGACCGGCGCAAGGACTTCATCAAGGTAGCCCGGCACAAGGCCGAAGACAGCAGGATCTCCATCCGCAACATCCGGCGGCACGCCAAGGACTCCCTGGACAAGATGGTCAAGGCCGGCGAGGCGGGCGAGGACGAGGTGCACCGGGCAGAACGGGAACTGGACGACCTCACGCACACCTATGTGGGGCAGGTGGACGAACTGCTGCGGCACAAGGAAGCCGAGCTCCTCGAGGTCTGAGATTGGGCCCCGACGAGCTGCACCAGCCGGGCCACCCCGGGGAGCAAGGCGGCGGCCTCGGGGACTCTGACGGCTCCGGGGACCTAGGACCGGGCCCGGCCGGGCCGGAGGCCCTGTCCGCGGAGCCAGACCCCGAGCCCCGGACCGCGGAGCCGCCCCCGCCCACAGAGATTCTCAAGCCCTCCCGGGCCGGCCGTAACCTCCGCGCCGCGATCGCGGTCGGCGTGATCATGGGGGCCCTGGCCCTGATCACCCTGTTCACCGTGAAGGTCATCTTCCTGGTCTACATGGCGGCCGTGATCGCGCTCGGGTTGTGGGAACTGACCCGCGCCCTGGAGGCGCGCGGTATCCGGCTGCCACTGGTCCCGGTGGCCGCGGGGGGCGCGGCCATGCTCGCCCTGGCCTACTACAGCGGGGAGCGGCCCCTGGTCGGCGTGCTGGCCGTGACCGTGATCGCGATCCTGGCCTGGCGGATGCCCGGTGGCAGCCGCGGTTACCTGCGAGACGTCACCGCAGGCGTCTTCGCCCTCGCCTACCTGCCGCTGATGGCGTCGTTCGTCGGGCTGATGCTGGCCGCCCCGGACGGTTCCCGGCGCGTCCTGGCCTGGATCGTGGTCACGGTGTGCAGTGACATCGGGGGCTACCTGGTCGGCAGCCTGCTGGGCCGGCACCCGATGGCCGCCGTGATCAGCCCGAACAAGACCTGGGAAGGTTTCGCCGGCTCGGCTCTGGCCTGCATCGTGGCCGGTGTCCTGCTGCTGCCCTTGCTCCTGCACGGCACCTGGTGGCAGGGCGTCGTGGTCGGCGTGGCCGCCGTCGGCGCAGCGACCCTGGGCGACCTGTCCGAATCCATGATCAAGCGGGATCTCCAGATCAAGGACATGGGCACGGTGCTGCCCGGCCACGGGGGGATCCTGGACCGGATCGATTCCCTGCTGATCACCGCACCGGTGGTGTGGCTGCTGCTGGTGGTCTTCCTCTAGTACTGACGTTTGGCCGCATCCGCCTTGGGGACTTTGCGGGCGACTCGTACATATCAGTCGGGGGAGATGCGGAGCACAGCGGGATGTTCAGACGTGTCAGCCTGGTCTTTGTTGTCTACATCATCATCGGGCTCGTGGTCGCCTGGGAAAAGCACTACATCACGGTGAACCTGCTCAAGGGACTCCTGTCCGCCCTGCTCGCGATCCTGCTCTGGTGGCTGCCGTTGCTGGGAGTCAACCTGCATATCCACTAACGGCCCGGGCCTCGGGGAAAACGCCATTGGCATAGGGCGCGGCCGCGGACCGCGCCCTATGCCGTGACCACCCAGTTCCGGCGCTGCGCCGCCAGGTGCGTGACCAGGCTGGCCGATCCGCGTTCCTTGGCGAACAGCCGTTCCCGCTCGCTGATGGGCAGGACCCACAGCCAGCGCACCGGGTCGCCGCCGAAGGAGAACCCGGACAGGTCCGGCACCTCCGGCCCGGGCAGCTGGGCCGGATCGTCGAGCAGCAGCACCGCGGTGTTCCCGCCGCCCAGCGGGAAGGTGGCCGGCTCGTGGTACCACCTGATCGAGTGCCCCGGCCCGAACCAGGTCACGGCGCGCCAGGGATAGTGCGCGAGCCACAGGAAGATGCGCGCCGCCTCCGGACTGGGCAGCGTGGTGGCCAGGGCCAGCTCGATCCGGCCGGAGGCGGCCGGATCCTCGGCGAACTGCTCGACGACCGGCATCCGCTGGCAGCTCATGCCAAGCGTGGACAGCACGGTAAACGGCCGGCTGCGGGTCGGCGGCCGTTCGGACACCCCGGCTGCCGGCTGCCGGCCGCCGCTCACGTCCCAGTACCGGGCGCCGGGCCCGAGCCGGCCCAGCAGGTGCCCGAGAGCCGCCTTCTGGAAGCCGGCCCACGCGCCCTCGCTGGCCCGCCAGCGCCAGAAGGCCGTGGCCCGGTCGGCCCGCGGGCCCAGCCCTTCCATGGCCTCGTCCAGGGACCACGCGAACGGGGTCTGGCCGATGCATTCGCTGCTGTAGCCGGGCATCCCGCGGGACATGTCGGACCAGCCGGGGATCACCGCGAGCAGCCGGCCCCCCTCGACCAGGGCCACCCCGTCGCCTTCCTCGAACCAGAGCGGGCGGAGAATCTGCGGGTCCAGCGGCGGGCGGCCGCCGGGATGCTTGGTGTGCCCGGCCGGCATCACCGGGGCCTGGCCGGCCTCGACCTGGGCCGGATCGGCGGCGGCCGGGGCAGGCTGGTGGTTGGCGAGCCACACCGCGCCGACCACGGCTGTCTGGTCGTACACGTACGCTGCGGTGGTGGAGCCGTCGTACTCCACGACCAGCCGGCGGCCGCCGTACGGGCTCTCACTGGTGAGCAGGATCTCTGGCCGGCCCGGCCGGGCGGCGAGATTGCCTTCTCTCCCACCCCTGCGCAAAGTCGGCATAACCGAAATCTACTGATTCGCCGCAGGTCACCGCGGCCCCACCCCGGATATTGTTAAGCGTTCGAAACGGCCTTTCCCCACGGAGCACAGGTGCCTGGCAGAGCAACCCCCACCCGACCGCCCCGGCATCTGGCTGACCTGGATCCGGCGGAGCGCCGCGCGGTCGCCGCTGAGCTGGGCGGCCCGGCCTTCCGCGCCGATCAGCTGGCCCGGCACTACTTCGCCCGGCTGACCGATGACCCCGCGGACATGACCGACCTGCCGGCCGCCTCCCGCGACCAGCTAGCGGGCCGGCTGCTGCCCCGGCTGCTCACCCCTCAGCAGGAGCTGACCTGCGACGAGGGGATGACCCGCAAGACGCTGTGGCGGGCCTTCGACGGCGCGCTCATCGAGTCCGTGCTGATGCGCTATCCGCAGCGGGTCACCATGTGCGTGTCCTCCCAGGCAGGCTGCGGGATGGCCTGCCCGTTCTGCGCGACCGGCCAGGCCGGGCTGACCAGGAACCTGTCCGCCGCCGAGATCGTCGCCCAGGTGGTCGCGGGCGCCCGGGCGCTGGCCCGCGGCGAGGTCCCGGGCGGGCGGGGGCGGGTCTCCAACATCGTGTTCATGGGCATGGGTGAGCCGCTCGCCAACTACGCCAGCGTGCTCCGGGCCGTGCGCCGCATTACTGACCCGGTCCCGGACGGCCTGGGCATCTCCCAGCGGTCGGTGACGGTCTCCACCGTCGGGCTGGTTCCCGCCATCCGCCGCCTCACCGCGGAAGGCCTGCAGGTGCGGCTGGCGGTCTCGCTGCATGCCCCCGACGACGAGCTGCGCGACGAGCTGGTGCCGGTCAACCGCCGCTGGAAGGTGGCCGAGGTACTCGGGGCCGCGTGGGACTACGCGGCCGCCACCGGCCGGCGGGTTTCCATCGAGTACGCGCTGATCAAAGACATCAACGATCAGGCGTGGCGGGCCGACGAGCTCGCCGGGCTGCTGGCGGGCCGGCTCGCGCACGTGAACCTGATCCCGCTCAATCCCACCCCGGGCTCACGGTGGACGGCGTCCGAGCCGGGTTCCATGCGGGAGTTCGAGGACCGGCTGGCGGCCCGCGGCGTCCCGGTCACCGTCCGCGACACCCGCGGCAGCCAGATCGACGGGGCCTGCGGCCAGCTCGCCGCGCCCGCCCGGGTGGCTGACCCGCTCCAGATCAGCACCCAGGTACTGTAGTCGTTCATGCCGGGCAAGGGGGCTCTCGCCAGGGGTTACCGCGGGCTGGCGTGGCGGGTGGTGCACCGGGCCTGGCAGGCGGTCCAGCAGGCGGGCGCGATCACCGCGGCCACCCCGGCCGGCCGCCGGTTCGCCGCGTTCGGCCCCGGCTCGGTCATCGCGTTCCCCACCGGGGCTCTCTTCGGCGAAGCGTGGATCGAGGTCGGCGCGGGCTCGCTGATCGGTGCCCAGGTCAGCCTGACCGCGGGCCTGGTTCCCGGCCACGATCTGGGCGGCTCGCCGGTGCTGCGGGTGGGGAACCAGTGCGTGATCGGGCGGGGCAGCCACATCATCGCGCACCACTCGATCGTGATCGGTGACGACGTCTTCACCGGCCCTTACGTCTACATCACCGACCAGAACCACGCGTACGCCGACCCGGACGTGCCGATCGGGCGGCAGTGGCCGAGCAACACCGCGGTCTCCATCGGGCCGGGAACATGGCTAGGAGCTGGCGTGATCGTGCTGCCAGGCGCGCAGATCGGCCGTAATGTGGTGGTGGCCGCGGGCTCGGTGGTCCGCGGGCTGGTGCCTGACCGCTGCGTGATTGCTGGTGTCCCCGCGAAAGTGGTGCGGGAGTACGTAGCCGGCGATGGCTGGTCACGGCCGGCGCCTGTCGTGGGCGACCGTACTTGAGCTTCTGGAATCCAAGAGGGCACGTGAAGGGACGTAAGGACCTCGTCGCGAGCGCGGCGTACCTGCCTGAGCCTGCGGCCGTCGCGGCGGCCCGCAAGTTCGTGCGTGACACGCTGTGTTCCTGGCTGGACGCTGGGCCGGGCCCGGCGCCCGCCGCGGCCGCGGACGGCGGCCTGGTTGACGACGCGGTCCTGCTGACCAGCGAGCTGGTCACCAACGCCGTGGTGCACGCCGGCACCCAGGTCCAGGTCACCTGCAAGCTCGCGGCGGGCGCGGTGGAAGTCGTGGTCCGCGACAGCCACCCGGCCCGGATGGTGCCCAGCCCCGCGCCCGACGACACCGTCCCGGCCGAGCGCACCGGCGGGCGCGGCCTGTTGCTGCCGTCCGCCCTGGCGGCCGCGTGGGGAGTCAGCTACGGAACCGACGCCAAGGCCGTCTGGTTCCGGATGGGTGTTCCCGGCAGCCCGGCCGGGGCACCTGGGACCGCGAGCGGCCCGGAGGCGCTGGACACCGTCGTGCCCGCCGGGCCCTGGAATGTCGCCACCGCCCACGCCAGTACCCTGCCCCCGGCTTCCGTGACCGGGAGCAGTGCGCCCGGCGACTCCGGCTACGAGGCGCTGCTCGGCCACTGCGTGGCGTCCGCCCGGGCGATCGCCTCCGCCGACAGTGCTTACGCCCTGGTCGCGGACGAGGACGGCGACCTGGGCGTCCGTGCGGCCAGCGGGCTCAGCCCGGCCGCGTGGCTGCGCACCGCACCATCCGTCTCGACCGTGCCGTTCATGCTGGACGGCCGGGTGACCGGGGTGCTGGCCGTCGCGGCCGCCCGTCCCGGCCAGTTCGCGGACGGCGACGTCCAGCGGCTGCAGAAGCTGGCCGACGAGATGGGGCCAGCACTGGAACGGGCCCGGCTGGCGGAGCTGGAACGGGCCCGGCGCGCCCGGATCGGCGTACTGGCCGAAGCCAGCGCGCTGCTGGCCGGCCCGCTGGACCAGGACCGGGTCCTGGCCGTGGCCGGGCGGGTCGCCGTGCCCCGGCTCGCGGCATGGTGTGCGGTGCTCCTCGCCGGTCCCGGTGGTGACCTGCGGCTCACCGTGGCCCGCCACGCCGACGAGTCACAGGCGGGCGCGCTCAGCTGGCTGCTGAACCTGGGCTGCGACCGTTCGCCGCCGCACATCGGCCCGGACGGCGGGCCCGCGCCCGGCGCCCGCGCAGACCACGCCGGCTCCGCCCGCTCCTGGCCGCTGGCCGCCGTGGTCCCGCCGGACGCCCCGGCCGGTGTGGCTGACCTGGCCGCGCGGGGCGCCTGGTGCTTCCCGCTGACCACCCAGGACGGCCCGCTGGGGCTGCTCATCCTGGGCGGCCCGCACGGCGGGCGGCCGTCCAGGGAGGTGCAAGGGCTGGCGGAAGACCTGGCCGGCCGGATCGCGCTCGCCCTGGAGAACTCCCGGCTCACCGCGCAGCACCGGCAGGCCAGCGAGGCACTGCGCGCCACCCTGGTGCCACACGAACTGCCCCGGGTCCCCGGCGTCGAGCTGGCCTTCGCGCACGACCTGCCCGGTACCGGCCTGACCGGTACCCGCCTGCCCAGTGCTGGCCTGCCCAGTGCCGGGCTCCTCCGTGCTGGCCTGCTCCGGGCCGACGCGGGCGGCGGCGACTTCTGCGACGTGTTCCCGGTGGCCGAGGGACGCTGGCGATTCGCCGTTGGCGAGGGGTGCGGGGCGGGCCCGGCCACCCCGGCGGTGACCTCACTGGCCCGCAACGGGCTGCGCATTCTGGCGGCGGCCGGGCTCAGCATCCCCGCGGTGCTGGACCGGCTGAATCAGCTGATCCTGGACGAGCGGGCGCCGGGGACGTTCCTGACCCTGGTCCATGGTGAGATCGCGGCGGGTGCCCCGGCCCGGATCTTGCTCGCCTGCGCGGGGCAGCCGCTGCCGCTGGTACTGCGGGGCCAGGGACCGCCCGAAAGCACGGCGGCCCCGCAGCCGGTGCTCGGGGTGATCGAGGGACAGGGCTTCACCGCCCAGCAGGTCACGCTGGGCTCCGGGGACCTGCTGCTCTGCGTCACCGACGGGGTGACCAGGCGGCGCGACGGCGACCGGCTGCTCGACGATGACGACGGCCTGGCCCGGCTGCTGGCCGCCTGTACCGGGCTGACCGCGGACGTGGTGGCGGACAAGGTCCACGAGGAGGTCCGGACCTTCGGCGGGCACCCGGCGGTGGACGGCATGGCCGTGCTCGTCATCCGCGCCGCCGCCTGAACACCCGCTTACTCGGCGCGGAGCCGGGGGCTGAACACCTCACCGCGCAGGGCCCGGCCGATCAGATCGACGGCCCGTGCCGTATCCACGAGCCTGCGGCCCTCGGTGCGGTAGGCGGCGAGCACCGCGTCAACCCCGTGTGCGGGCAGCGGCCCGCCCAGCTCGGTCCGGGCGCTGCGGTACCCCGCGCGGGCGCCCTGCACGCACGCCGCCACGTGATGCTGGGCCATGGTGGCCAGCGCGATGGGATGGCGGCGCAGCACCCCATACAGACGGTAGTCGGGTGGCACCACGTCGAGCAGCCAGGCCACGGCGGTGGCCTCGAAGTCGGTACTGCCTGGCGGGTGTACCCCGGTCGGCCAGCCCGGCGGAACATACGCTGCCATGGCCCGACAATAGCAAATAATCGAACAGGCGTTCCAAGCGGAGGCTGCCATGGGCCGGGCCCGGGGCTGGCCACGACAGGGGCGGGACGCTCCCGGGGTCAGAAGTCACTGAAAGTAACACTCACGCGGTTCGGCTCCCTGGCCCCGGGCTCCCGGACCCTCCCCGGCCCGGAAGAGGGGCCGGGGAGGGATGGGCACCGCCGCGGGGTCCGCAACCCGGCCGGGTGCGGCTACTCGGGGCAGCACTGGCTGGTCGCCGGGTCGCGACGGGTGGCGCGAGACGGGGCCAGCCCAGCATGCCGCCGCCAGCGGCGGCTCGGCCGGGCGCGGCGGGCCTCACGGACCCGGCTCTCTTCTGCGGCATGGTCGAGCATGTCCTTGACATGCTGAGCGGCCACGGCCGACTGGATCACTGGATGCACGACATCCTCCTTGGTTCGCGGCCACTGTCATGACCGCACACCTTTGAGGTTCGCCGTAAGGCCCCCGGCGCCACATCGGGAAGATGCCCTATCTCTGCCCCGTGCGGGGTACTTAGGTCCCCGCCGTGCTTATCGGGGGGCGCTTAGCCCCCCGGGGTGAGGGCGGGGCTCAGCGCCGCGATGAGCCGCTGGCCAGGCCGGTCCCCCCACCGGAAACCCGCCTTAACTTTCCTGACATCTGCCCGTGCCACCCTCGACTGGTGGGAGGGGCGTACGCGGGCTGGCGCGGGCACGTGATCGTCTGCGGCCTGCACGGGGTGGGCCTGCGGATCGTCGAGCTGCTCAACGCCTCAGGCGTGCCGGCCGTCGTCATCGACGATCACCCGGACCTGCGGCTGGCCCGCAACCTGATCGGCTGGGGCATCCCGCACATCGCGGGCAGTTCCCGGTCGCCCGAGACCCTGGCCGAAGCCGGCCTGGCCGGGGCCGGGGCGGTGATCTGCGCCCAGGAAGACGATCTCCGCACGCTGGAGACGGCCCTGCTGACCCGGGAGCTGCGCGCCGACGTCCGGGTCGTGGTCCAGCTCAGCAACCCGGCCGTCGGCCGCGCACTGTCCCGGATCGCTGTCTCGGTGCTCGACGTGGCCGGGCTCTCCGCCCCGTCGATCGTGGAAGCCTGCCTGCGCACCGGCGTCCAGGAGATCCGGCTGGCCGCCGAGCGGTTCGCCGCCGCGCGGACCGTCGCCCCCTCCTCTGCCACGCTGCGCGAGCTGTACGGGGCGCTGGCCCCGATCGCGGTCCGGCCGGGGGACGGCGGCGACGTGGTGCTGTGCCCCGGCCGTGATCACCGGGTCGCGGCCGGCGACGGCGTGACGCTGATCGGGACCCCCGATGAGCTGCGGGTCGCGGGGGTGACCGGTCCTCACCAGCCGCAGCGCGCCGTGGGCACCCGGTCCAGCCGGCGCTCCCCGTCCGGCCCGGGCTCCCGGCCCAGCCGGCCCGTCCGGGCCGTGGCCTACCTGAGGCACCTGGTGGTGTCGCTGCTCAACGCCGTGGATCGCCGGCTGGTGATCGCGTTGTTCGCGCTGTTCGCCGTGGTCATCGGGTCCACGATGATCCTGCGGCTGGCCTACCGGCTGGGCGGCCAGCACATCCCGCTGCTGGACGCCGCGTACTTCACCGTGGAGACGGTCACCACGGTCGGCTACGGCGACTTCTCGTTCCGGAACCAGAGCCCGTGGCTGATGGGCGGGGCCATCCTGCTGATGCTGCTCGGCGCCCTGTTCGTCGCCGTGTTCTTCGCCATGCTCACCAACATGCTGGTCAGCCGCCGCATCGAGGAATCGCT
This sequence comes from Actinomycetes bacterium, assembly GCA_025964635.1. Lineage (GTDB taxonomy): Bacteria > Actinomycetota > Actinomycetes > Streptosporangiales > Streptosporangiaceae > RYN-230. The sequence goes on from JAOPYP010000086.1 coordinate 19,544, forward strand.
GGGCCGCCGGCGCATCACCGGGCTGCGCGGCCACGTGCTGGTCATCGGCCTGGGCGCGGTCGGCATGCAGGCCGCCTCCCGGCTGGTCGCCGCGGGCAGTGACGTGGTCGTGGTGGAGAAAAACGACGGCAACCGGCACCTCAGCCAGGCCCGGGCCCTCGGCGTGCCGGTGGTCATCGCGGACGCCACCCTGCCCGAGACGCTGGAATCGGTCAGCCTGGCCAGCGCCTCGGCCGTGGCCGTGCTGACCAGCGACGACCTGGCCAACCTGGAGACCGGCCTGGCCGTGCGCGACCAGCTCGGGGCGCGCTGGGAACACACGCCCGTGGTGCTGCGCATGTTCGACCCGCAGCTGGCCCGCTCCGTCCGGCATAATTTCGGGTTCCGCAACGTTCGGTCGACTGCAGCCCTGGCCGCACCCTGGTTCGTCGGCGCGGCGCTCGGCCTCGACATCCTGAACACGTTCTACGTGGGTGACGAGCCGCTGCTGGTGGCCCGGCTGAAGGTGACGCGCGGCGGCGGCCTGGACGGGCTGGCCATGCGGGACCTGGACGCGCGGACCCGCATCCTGGCCATCAGCCGGACGTTCGGCCAGGGTTACCTGGAGCACCCGCCGCGCCGCGGCACCCGGCTTCGGGCCGGGGACGAGGCCTACCTGATCGGGCCCTACGAGGAACTGCTCGCGGTGCTCCGCCGGGACCGGCCGACCCCCGGGCTCCGCCCGCCGCGTTCGCCGGATAGCTCGGTGGCCAGCAGCGAATAGAATAGAGCTGGCGCCAGTGTGTGCCGCTCCCACTTCCGAGGTAAATGAGATTCCCGTATGCCCGCTCGCCAGGCCCAGCTCGCCACCCGTGACGAACTGCGCAACGTAGCCATCGTCGCGCACGTCGACCACGGCAAGACGACGCTGGTTGACGCCATGCTCTGGCAGTCCGGCGCGTTCCGGGTCGGCGCCCAGGTCAACGACCGGGTCCTCGACTCCGGCGACCTGGAGCGGGAAAAGGGCATCACGATCCTGGCCAAGAACACCGCGGTGCTGCACGGCGGCCTGACCATCAACATCGTGGACACCCCCGGTCACGCCGACTTCGGCGGTGAGGTCGAGCGCGGCCTGTCCATGGTGGACGGGGTGCTGCTGCTGGTGGACGCGAGCGAGGGCCCGCTGCCGCAGACCCGCTTCGTGCTCCGCAAGACGCTGGAGGCCAGCCTCCCGGTCATCCTGGTGATCAACAAGGTGGACCGGCCCGATGCGCGGATCGCCGAGGTCGTGGACGCCTGCTACGAGCTGTTCCTGGACCTGGACGCCAGCGAGGAGCAGATCGAGTTCCCGATCGTCTACGCCTCGGCCCGGGCCGGGCGCGCCTCACTGAACCGCCCGCAGGACGGCACGCTGCCCGATTCGCCGGACCTGGAGCCGCTGTTCACTGTGCTGCGCGAGACCGTGCCCGCGCCCATGTACGACCCGGACGAGCCGCTGCGGGCCCACGTGACCAACCTCGACGCGTCCGCCTACCTGGGCCGGATCGCGCTGTGCCGGGTGGAATCGGGCCAGATCACCCGGGGCCAGCAGGCGGCCTGGTGCCGCCGGGACGGCTCCATCGAGCGGGTGAAGATCACCGAGCTGTTCCGGACCGAGGCGCTGGACCGGGTGCCCACCCCGAGCGCCGGGCCGGGCGACATCATCGCCGTGGCCGGCATCCCGGAGATCATGATCGGTGAGACGCTGGCCGATCCCGACGACCCGCGGCCGCTCCCGCTGATCACCGTGGACGAGCCCGCCATCTCGATGACCATCGGGGTGAACACGTCGCCGCTGGTCGGGCGAGAGAAGGGCTCGAAGGTCACCGCGCGGATGGTGCGCGACCGGCTGGACCGGGAACTGGTCGGCAACGTGTCGCTCCGGGTGCTGCCCACCGACCGGCCGGACACCTGGGAAGTGCAGGGCCGTGGCGAGCTGGCCCTGGCGGTGCTGGTGGAGACCATGCGCCGGGAAGGCTACGAGCTCACCGTCGGCCGTCCCACCGTGGTCACCCGCGACGTGGACGGCAAGCTGCACGAGCCGGTGGAGCGGCTGACCGTGGACGTGCCCGAGGAGTACCTGGGCGCGGTCACGACGCTGCTGGCCCTGCGCAAGGGCCGGATGGAGCACATGACCAACCACGGGACCGGCTGGGTGCGGCTTGACTTCATCGTCCCCTCCCGCGGCCTGATCGGCTTCCGGACCCAGTTCCTGACCGACACCCGCGGCACGGGCATCGCGCACCACGTGTTCGAGGGGTACGAGCCGTGGTCCGGGCCGCTGCGGATGCGCCCGAGCGGGGCGCTGGTCTCTGACCGGGCCGGGGCGGCCAGCGCGTACGCCATGTTCTCGCTGCAGGAACGGGGCACGCTGTTCGTCGCGCCGGGCACCGAGGTCTACGAGGGCATGCTCGTCGGCGAGAATTCGCGGGCCGACGACATGGACGTGAACATCACCCGGGAGCGCAAGCTCACCAACGTGCGCCAGTCCACCGGTGAGGAACTGGAGCGCCTGGTGCCGCCGCGCGTCCTCAGCCTCGAGCAAGCCCTCGAGTTCTGCTCCGACGATGAATGCGCCGAGGTTACGCCGTCCACGGTCCGGCTCCGCAAGATAGTCCTGGACGCCAAGGACCGCTTCCGCGTCCGGGCCCGCCGCTCCCGCGGCGAGTAGCCCGCCGGTCAGCCCGGGGCCGGGCTGACCCGGGCGTTGATGGTGAGCACCGCGACGACGGCACCCGCGGCGAAGATGATCGAGCCGGCCAGGAGGCCGGCCACGTAGCCGTCGGTCAGCGCCACCGCCATGGTGTGACCCGGCTGGTGGCTTCTGGTCACGATCGAGGCGATGGCGGCCAGCGCGCCCAGGCCCAGCGCGCTGCCGCACTGCACGCTGGTGTTGAGCAGGCCAGCGGCGATCCCCGTGTCCCGCGGGGCGACCCCCTGCATGCCGGTCACCGTGCAGCCGACGAAGGTCAGCCCGGTGCCGGCGCCTCCGGCCAGCATGGCCGGGAGCATCACCGCGTAGTAGCCCGAGGCCGGGCTCAGCGCGACCACGTACCAGGCCAGCCCGCCGGCGCACAGCAGCATCCCGGCCGCGATGACGGCCTGGGCCGGCAGCGCGCCGAGCAGCCGGGGCCCCAGTCCGGCCGAGGCGAGGCCGACGCCGGCCACGTACGGCAGGTAGGCCAGGCCGGTGTGCATCGCCGAGTACCCCCGCACGACCTGCATGTAGAGCGTGAGTAGGTAGAACATGGCGAGCATGCCCGCGCCCAGGAGCAGCAGCACCGTGTTCGCGCCGCCGCGGTTGCGGTCCCGGATCACCCGGGCGGGGATCATCGGCGCCCGGCTGCGCCGCTCGATGAGCAGGAAGGCGGCGAGCAGTACCGCCCCGGCCGCGGCGCAGGCGAGGGTGCCCGGGTCGCTCCAGCCGTCCGTGTTGCCGCGGGTGAGCGCGACAATGAACGAGCCGATGCCCAGGGTGGCGGTCACCGCGCCGGGCACGTCGAGCGCGCCGTGCTCGGTGTCGCCCGGGATCAGCACGCGCGTGCCGATCAGCACCAGGATCGCGATGGGGGCATTGATGAACAGGACCCAGCGCCAGCTGAGGTACTCGGTCAGCGCGCCGCCGAGCAGCAGGCCCACCACGGAACCGAGGCCGCCCATCGCGCCGTAAACGCCGAGCGCCCTGGTCCGGGCCGGGCCGGCCGGGAACGTGGTGGCCAGCAGGGACAGCGCGCAGGGCGCGGCGATCGCGGCGCCGCACCCCTGCACGGCCCGGGCGGCGACGAGCGCCGTCCCGTCCGGGGCGAAGCCGCCGGCCAGCGAGGCCAGGGTGAACACGACTATCCCGAACCGGAACACGCGCAGGCGGCCGAGGAGGTCGCCGGCCCGGCCGCCGGCGAGCAGCAGCCCGCCGAACGTGAGCGCGTACAAGCTGATGACCCAGTTCAGGCTGGGCGTCGCCAGATGCAGCGACCTTTGCATGCTCGGCAGGGCGACGTTCACGATGGTGTCGTCGAGCACCAGCATCAGTTGCGCGGTGGCGATGACGAGCAGCGCCAGGCCCAGCTTCCCGCCGGTGGCGGGCGGTGCCGCGTCCTGGGTGGCGATTTCTGTCGCGTCGTGCGGTGACATGACCCTCTCCCTGGTTCTTTCCGGGCCTTCAGGCGGCCGGCTGGCCGGCGGCGTTCCAGACGTCCAGCGCGGTGTAGCCCGGCCTCCACTGCTCACGGAAGGCGGTGAGCAGGGGCGGGGGGAACTTGCCGAGGATCGCGTCCAGGGTCTGCGGGCTGGCCTCGTTGAGCAGCCAGGGCATGTACATCGGTGCGTCGCCGCGGATCCGCTCGGTGTGGACCTGGGAGAAGTGCTGCCACTCCGCCTGGGTCAGCGAGGCGTCGATCAGGGCCAGCCCCTCCGACTCCTCATGGGCGAGGTGCGCGGTCAGCTTTCCCGCGAGCTCGTCGACGAGGTCGCCGAGTCGCTGGTAGCCGTAGGCCTGGTCGGCCGCGGCCGTGTCAATGGCCGTGAGCAGCGGCTCGATGACGGCGTGCTCCGCCTCCAGCGCGTCCGCCAGAGCCACCCGGTCCGGGTGCCCGGCCACGCGGGTGCGCAGCGCCGGCCAGAGGGCGTCGTCCTCGGACTGGTGGTGGACCAGCAGGAACTTCTTGAACAGCTCCCATCCCAGCGCGGCCCGCAGCAGCTGGCCGGGGTGGTCGTCCCGCTGGCCCGCGATCCGCGCGACCTGCACGAGTTCCCTGCGCAGCGCGTCGTGCATCGCGAACATCATGCTCATGTCGAGCTTGAACTCCATGACTCCTCCTGATCCGGGCGAGAGCAGATCCCCGGCCTCCGGCCGCACCGGATGCCCCGGTGCCGCCTCTCCGGAAAGAATGACACTCAGTATCGTTTGAAGTCAAGTTCCAAATAAAACTGAGTATGTTTAGCTTCTGGGTTCCGTCGTCGGATAGGATGCCGGGCATGTCCACTCAGCTGGCCGGCGACCGGTCCCTGCCGCTGCGCGAGCGCAAGAAGCTGCGCACCCGCCGCGCACTGGCCGACGCGGCGCTGCGGATGTTCACCGAGAAGGGGTTCGACGCGACCACGCTGGAGGAACTGGCCGAGGAGGCCGAGGTCTCCAAGAGCACGTTCTTCCGCGCCTTCCCGGCCAAGGAGGCCGCGGCGATCGAGGCCGAGGCCGAACTGTGGTCGGCCTACCTGACCGCGCTCGCCGGCCGCGAGCTGTCCGGCCCGGTTCTCAACGAGCTGCACCAGGCGCTGGCCGCGGCGGCCGCCGGACTCGATCCCGGCTGGGACGAGCGCTTCCTCGCCACCCGCCGCCTGGTCGCGGCCGAGCCCGCCCTGCTCGCCTACGTCGAGCAGTACCGGGCCGGGATCAAGAACCAGGTGATCGCCAGCCTCGCCGCCAAACTCCGCCTGGACGCGGAGGACCTGAGGCTGCACGTCCTGGCCGAACTGGCCAGCACCGCCTGGAGTGTCTCTGGGCGGCACTGGGTCCGCAACGGCGGGCGCGGTGGCCGCGGGGCGCTCATCGAGCGCCTGGACGGGGCGGTCAGGGCCATCCCCGCCAGCCTGGACCTCTCCGCGCCCGCGTAGCCCGGCCTCCGCCCCGGACGCAGCCAGTGCACGGCCGTCTACGAGGGGCTCACTCCGCCGACCGGCGCCGGGCCCGCGAAGCCCGGGCGCATCCTCCAGCCCGGCTACAACGTTGGCGACGAGTTCGAGGTTGGGCTCACCGTCATCCTCGACGCCCTGACCAGGTCCATTCCCGGCGACGGCCGCCAGCCGGCCTGACCACGGGCGGTGCCAGCCGCAGCCCGGCGGCTACTTGATGACGCCCAGGTAGATCACGCTGAAGAGGCCGAACACGAGACAGTAAACCGCGAACGGCGTCAGGGTCCGGGTCTGGAGGTAGCGCATCAGGAACCGGACCGAGACGTACGCGCCGAGCCCGGACAGGATGCTGCCGAGCAGGATCTGGCCGTGGATGCCGTGGCCTTCCGGGCCCATCAGCTTGGGCAGCTCGAGCACGCCCGCGGCCAGGATGACCGGCGTGGCGAGCAGGAACGCGAACCGGGCCGCGTCCCCGCGGGACAGCCCGCGCGACATGCCGGTCACCATCGTGACCCCGTCCCGGCTGATCCCGGCCAGCAGCGCGAGGATCTGGGACGTGCCGATGATCACCGCCCGCAGGTAGCCCATCCGGGACAGCCGCTCGTCGGCCTGGACCGCCAGCACCAGTTCTTCCTGCCGCGCGGCCTGCTGGCCGGACGCGTGCCGGGCCTGCCGGGCCATTCCCGGCCCGGCGGGCCCGGGCTGCCGCCGCATGCCCGCGGGCACGGGCGCCAGTGCCTGCTGCCGCTGCGCGGCAGCCTCCTGGTCGGCCCGGACCGAGGACGGCGGGCGGAACCGCTCACCGCAGTACAGGATCACGCCGTTGATGATCAGGAACACCCCGGCCACGATGGGCTTGCCGAAGATCTCCCGGAACGGCTTGTCCGCGACCACGCCGACCAGGCCGACCGGGATGGTGGCCAGGATGATCATCCAGGCCAGCCGCTGGTCGCGGGTTTCCACCCGCCGGTGGCGGATCGAGCTGAAGAAGCCGCCGATGATCCGGATCCAGTCCCGCCAGAAGTAGATGAGCAGGGCGATGGCGGTCGCGACGTGCATGCCCACGATGAAGGCCAGGTACGGGGACTGCGCCTTGGCCACGTTCAGATCGCTGGCCCAGCTGCCCCCGATCAGCGCCGGGAGCAGCACGTTGTGCCCCAGGCTGGACACCGGGAAGAGCTCAGACACCCCCTGGATGAGCCCGACGACGGCAGCCTCGAGGTAGGTCAGATGGGTCATGGGAGCCTTTCAGTCTGCGGGGTGCCAGGGTGCGGGCGCCCTGCGGCAGGACCCATCGTACGGAAGAGCAGAGCCCGGAAAGCGCTACTTGATCACGCCGAGATAGATCACGCTGAGCAGGCCGAACACGAAGCAGTAGATGGCGAACGGGTACAGCGTGCGGGTCTGGAAGTACCGGACCAGGAAGCGGACCGAGAGGTACGCCCCGAGGCCGGACAGCACGCTGCCGAGCAGGATCTGGCCGCGGATCCCGTAGCCGAGCGGGCCGAGCAGGTCCGGGACCTTGAGCACGCCGGCGGCCAGGATGACCGGGGTGGCGAGCAGGAACGCGAACCGGGCCGCGTCCTCCCGGGACAGGCCCCGGGCCATGCCGGTCACCATCGTGACGCCGTCCCGGCTGATGCCCGCCAGCAGGGCCAGGATCTGGGACGTGCCGATGATCACCGCGTTCACGAAGCCCATCCGGGCCAGCCGCTCGTCGGAGGCCAGGGCGTGCGAGATCTCCTCCTCGCGCACCGCCTGATGGCCGGCCGCGTGCCGCACCGGCTGATGCCCCGCCGCCCGCTGGCCCAGCGCCTGCTGGCTGGGCCCGGCTGCGGG